>JAGLSF010000069.1 GCA_023136305.1 Spirochaetota bacterium | reverse complement strand
CGAATCCGGAGGTCAGGTTGGTGACACCGGCACGGTAGAGGGAGAGGGGGTTCGTATTCGAATCACTGATGTGAAGAAGTTGCGAGGACTTTTCATACATCACGGTATACTCGAGGAGGGTGACATCGGTGATATCCCATATACCGGTGCTGTGGACAAGGCGCGCAGGACGAGAATCATGGCCAATCACACGGCCACGCATCTGCTGCACTATGCCCTGCGCAGGGTCATCGGTTCCGGGGCCGCACAGGCCGGTTCGCTCGTTGCGCCGGACCGTCTTCGCTTCGACTTCAACCATTACCACCCGCTCTCAGAAGGGGAGCTCGATCAAATCGAGGAACTTGTTAACGATGCGGTACTCTCGAATTATGAGGTCAATGTGCACAGCGATCTTCCCATGAGGAGAGCGAAAGAAATGGGAGCGATCATGCTCTTCGATGAAAAGTACGGTGATCGTGTTCGCGTCGTGGAGATAGACGAGCTGAGCAGGGAACTCTGCGGTGGAACGCATGCCAGCAGAACAGGAGACATAGGCCTCTTCAAGATTGTTCGGGAGAGCAGCATCGCTTCGGGTGTCAGGCGCATCGAGGCGGTGAGCCATATCGATGCGTATCGCCTCCAGAAGAGGTACGAATCCATTCTGAGTGAGGCTGCGGGCCTGGTCAACGCAGAGAAAGAGGTCCTTGCGGACAGGGTCCGTTCCCTGCAGGAGGAGATATCCTCTCTGGAAAAGAAACTGAAGCAGGAGCGCAGAAAGGGCATTACCGATGTGTTCGACCCGGACCGGGACATGGTACAGGCTGGTAAATACCGGGTCGCTTCTCTGCATGTAACAGATTCATCCCCGGAAGAGATGAGGGAGCTTTCAGATCGTATTCGATCCAGGGGTGGAAAGATGGTGGTTGTGGTTGCCTCTGTTCAGGATGGCAGGGTGAGCATTGTGCTGTCATCCTCAGATGAGGCTGTCGAGGAAGGGGTGCATGCGGGGCGCCTTCTGCAGCATGGGCTTGCATCACTGGGTGGGAAGGGAGGCGGCAGGCCGCACCTTGCCCAGGGAGGCGGCATAGCCGAGAAGGACATCGGTTCGCTGGTAAAGGGAATTATCGCTGAACTTGAGAATCTCTGAAAATGGGTTTCCTGTGCCGCCTATGACACATGCATTATCGTATCATCCTTTGCATCCTGATAACGGTTCCTGATGTCGATGAACTGTTTTTCGAGGTCTTGAAAGGCGTTCAAAATCTCAGGATCGAAGTGAGACGCACACTCCTCGACAATAATTTTTCGCGCCTGATCATGCGTGAATGCCTGCTTGTACACCCTTTTTGAAGTGAGTGCGTCGTACACATCGGCGATGGCCAGTATACGTGCAGAAAGTGGAATCTGCTCTCCCTTCAATCCCCTTGGATATCCCGTGCCATTCCACTTCTCATGGTGGGAGTAGGCTATTTCCTTTCCCATATCGAGAAATGAGCGGTCCATTCCTGAAAATTGTGTTGCAGTGGCAAGTGCATCACCGCCAATTGTAGTGTGTCGCTTCATGAGTTCGAATTCATTCTGCGAGAGTTTGCCCGGTTTGAGAAGCACCTCGTCTCGTATACCCACCTTGCCGATGTCGTGCAGTGGGTTCGATTTATAGAGGTTTTCGATGTATCGATCGGATATGTAATACCTGTATTTTGGAAGCTCACGAAGCTTCATGTCTAGAGTATAGTGTACCGGAAGGGGTGTTTCTAATAAATCAGCGAAAAACTCTGTTAAAAAAGGCGTGAAAACTGTTTATGTGTCAGAATGATACATGTGGGTCAACCGTGCCGCATAGTGCTCCGCAGGCTGAATATGTTTTTTATAACTTATGCAATATAAGGATTTATCAATAGTAATCCAATCATCGATGGTATGGAAATTGCATATATTTTAATATATGAAAGAATCACGAGAGGATAGAATATGGATGTAAATAGGTTTACACAGATGGCGCAGGAAGCACTGTCGGGTTCCCAACTCATCGCCGGTGAGTATGGACATCAGCAAATCGACAGTGAACATCTTCTTGCGGCACTCCTGAAGCAGGACCAGGGCGTAGTACAGATCATTGTAAAAAAGCTGAACCTCGATGTACAGACCATCCTGCATGAGGTTGAGAATGTACTTTCAAAAAAACCCAGTGTTTCCGGTCCGGGCGCGGGAGGCCCGAGTTATATATCCAGCCGGATGAATACGCTCCTGGCCGGTGCCGAGAAGGAGGCGTCAAACCTCAGGGATGAGTATATCAGTACTGAGCACCTTGTCATAACCCTTGCAGGGGAGGAGGATGAGACCGGAAAGCTGCTCAGGCGAAGCGGTCTCACCAGGCAGCGTATACTCGAGGCGCTGAAGGATATACGGGGAAATCAGCGGATAACCTCTCAGAATCCCGAGGCGACCTATCAGGCGCTGGAACGTTACGCCGTCGATCTTACCGAGCGGGCGCGTTCGGGAAAACTCGATCCCGTGATCGGGCGGGATGACGAGATACGGCGTGTGATTCAGGTGCTGTCGCGAAGAACGAAGAACAACCCGGTTCTCATAGGAGAACCCGGTGTGGGGAAAACCGCAATTGTGGAAGGCCTTGCACAGCGAGTCATCAAGGGAGATGTTCCTGAGGGACTGAAAGACAAGCGTATCGTTGCCCTGGACATGGGGGCCCTGCTCGCAGGGGCAAAGTTTCGTGGCGAGTTCGAGGAGAGGATGAAGGCCGTGCTGCAGGAGGTGACCGATTCCGACGGCCGGATCGTGCTCTTTATAGATGAGCTGCATACAGTGGTAGGGGCCGGGGCTGCGGAGGGAGCCATTGATGCGGGAAACATGCTGAAACCTCTATTAGCGCGCGGCGAGCTCCACTGTATCGGTGCGGCCACACTCAATGAGTACAGAAAATATATTGAAAAGGATGCTGCCCTAGAGCGCAGGTTCCAACCCACCCTCGTTGACGAGCCCTCCGTTGAGGACACCATTTCGATTCTGAGGGGGCTCAAGGAGCGGTATGACATATATCACGGTGTGAAGATCAAGGACAGTGCGCTTGTACAGGCGGCTGTACTCTCCGACCGGTATATATCCGACCGTTTCCTCCCGGACAAGGCGATCGACCTCATCGATGAGGCAGCGGCAAAACTCCGCACCGAGATCGATTCCATGCCCTCTGAGCTCGACGAACTCATGCGAAGGACGATGCAGCTCGAGATCGAACGTGAAGCGCTGCGAAAGGAGAAGGATGCGGCTTCGAAGGAACGATTGGAAAAGATTGAAAAGGAGCTTGCTGATCTTAAAGAGAAGGGCAACTCGCTTAAAAACCTCTGGGAGGAGGAAAAGAGAGAGCTGAGCCGCTACAGGGACCTTAAGAGCGAGATCGAGCAGGTCAAGTTCGAGATCGAGAAAGCTGAACACAACTATGACCTGAACAGGGCAGCAGAGCTCAAGTATGGCCGGCTTACGCAGCTCGAGAAGGAACTCGAGGAGCTGAGCGCTCAGACCAATGGTGAAAACGGAAGCCGCCTGCTCAAGGAGGAGGTGGATGAGGAGGACATAGCAGAGGTTGTGGCAAAGTGGACAGGGATTCCTGTTTCAAAGCTCATGCAGGGCGAGATGGAAAAGCTCATGAACCTGGAAGATCATCTCCACCGCAGGGTTATCGGTCAGGATGAGGCGGTACGGGCAGTATCCGATGCAATTATCCGTGCCCGTGCCGGCATCAAGGACCCAAATCGTCCCATCGGGAGCTTTATATTTCTCGGTCCGACCGGTGTGGGTAAAACTGAACTTGCGCGAACACTCGCCGAGTTCCTCTTCGATGATGAGAAGAACATGATACGCATCGATATGTCTGAGTACATGGAACGGCACACGGTTGCGAAGCTCATCGGTGCCCCACCTGGCTACATAGGCTACGATGAGGGGGGGCAGCTCACCGAAGCCGTACGGCGCAAGCCCTATTCGGTCATTCTGCTCGATGAGATCGAGAAAGCCCACCCCGATGTCTTCAATATTCTGCTTCAGATCCTGGACGAGGGAAGACTCACCGATTCACGCGGAAGGACCGTGAATTTCAAGAACACCGTGGTCATCATGACCTCGAATCTTGGTTCGGAGCACATTCTGGGCAATGTGGAAAACGATGAGTCGTATGAGGAGATGAAGAAGCTGGTCGTGGGCATACTCCATCAGAGCTTCAGGCCTGAGTTTCTCAACCGTATCGATGAAACCGTGGTATTCCACTCTCTGACCAGGGGCAACATCGTGGATATTGCGAAACTGCAGCTCTCCTACCTTGGAGGTAGAATCAGGGACAGGGGGATAACCGTTCATTTCGAAGAAAAGGCGGTCTCCTTTCTTGCAGATCATGGTTATGATGTGCATTTCGGGGCACGGCCGCTGAAACGAACGGTGCAGAATCTCGTGGAGACGCCGCTCGCAAAGGAGATCGTTCAGGGCACCATCAGAGAGGGTGATATGATCTCGGTGCAAGTGGAGGGGGACCATCTCACCTTTAAGAAGCAGTAGCTCCCGGGGGGGAGGGGCCCATGAAGGCTTCCCCCCTCTTCTTTTGAAAAATACGCGAAAATGTACTATAACTGGGGTGTATGGAAGAGGAACGGCTGCACATTCACTTCATCGGCGATGTATTTCGGGAGTTCGGGGAAATTACCGGGAAAGTGCAGGTGGAATATCTCCCGAGCAGTGATGTTCTCTTCGAGCGTGTAGCTGACAGGTACTGGTCGAACAATCATATCGTGTTCATTGCCTTCCTGGACGAGAAGTCAGTTCACCGTTTCGTTAAAAGGGTGCGGAGTGATTTCTCGAGCCTCTTCAATTCGGTGTCACTCATTGCATATCTTCTCGGCGAGTTCTCGGTAAAGCAGGAGCTCGTCAAGTTCTTCGATTACATGCTCTTCCACCCCATCGACCAGCGAAACCTGCTCAACATCATACACTACGTGTGGATGAAGAAGAAGCAGCAGATCGTGGAAAAGAAGCAGTACTCCCTCAACGGTACTATTGCCGCAGAAATCATGAAAGGAACGAAAGCGGGAGAAGAGGAGTTGGGTAAGGAGAATGATCTGTACTACGTGGTTAACGATAAGGGGATCATTCAGACTATCGATGATCACATACTCCGCATTCTCGGTTTTACACGTGAGGAGATAATTGGTCATCACTTTTCTGAAATCATCGCCCATGAGGAGTTCGAGGATGTAAAGAGAGCCTTCACCGAGCGCAGGACGGGTGAACGGCGAACCCATAACGTCAAGGTCAGGATTCGAAAAAAGGACGGCGATTATGAGGAGTTTTCCGTTGATGCGGAGGGTGTTCACATACCGTCGGTTGCGGAAAGCCCCGATAAGGATCCGCACAGGATGTATGTAGGAACAGTGGGCTGGGCCCGGAGGAAAGCGATTGCCGGTGCAGCCCTGGATGTATTCAACAGCTCACAACTTCCGCTCATCATCTATGATCCGGAGAAGCACCTTCTCAGAATCAACGGGGGGTTTGAAAGTTTTTCGGGGTACAACTCGAATGAAGTAACCGGCATCGATCCCCAGGGGTTTGAAAAGGAGGGGCATACCTATTTTCAGCGCTGTCTCGATGGCCTCTTTGAAAAGGAGCACTGCTCCTATACGACCATTTTCATTGATAAAAACGGTTCAGAGCGGCTGTGTGAAGTGTCCCTCGATCTTGTGGATTACGACGGGAGGAAGTGCGTTCTCGGCATGTATAAGGATATCTCTGTCATGATGACTGCGCTCGATGAGGCCGAGATGCTCATTCAGCTTTCGTGGATCATTGGAAACAGCTCCTCCCTGGAGGAACTCCTTGAGAAAACCGTTTCACAGGGGGCATCAATACTGAAGGTCCCCATCATGCTCTGTGCTGTTCTGGACGAGCAGGGAAAGAAGATTGAACACTGCTACTATCAAAGTGCGTCAGCAAAGGTGAGCTCATGCACCTATGGGGATGAAGCGCTCGATATACTGTTTCCCATGGTTGATGAGGCGATCCGGGAGAGCAAGACGGTGTACCGCAGTGCAGAGGACACTGAGGGATTTGACAGGGCCCGCTATCTGTTGGAACTGGGGACTGTGGACGCGGGTACCTTTGTGGCCTCTCCTCTCATTATCAATCAGAAGGTGATCGGCAGCATGGTGGTTTTTCAGGGAAAGGATGAGGCCTTTACGCTTCATCGAACCCGTCTCTTTGAGATTTCAACCAATGTCATTGCAGCCGGTATTCACAAGCTCCATCTCGAGAGTGAGTTGCGCAGGTCTCTTGATTCGCTGGAGATCCGTGTGGAAGAGAGAACAAGAGATCTCGAAGATTTTGTGTACACGGTGTCTCATGATCTGAAATCACCTCTTCATGCGGCACGGGGTTTTGCGAATATGATACGGAAGCAGTTCGCACAGGCCATTCGTTCTGAGGAGGACGCCTTTGTATTGAGAAGGGTCGAAGAAAACATCGAGCAGGCCCTGCAGATGATCGACAAGCTCCTGCAGCTTTCCCGTATCGGGACCCGGGAGCTCAAGTTTGAACAGGTCGATCTGAATGAAATTGTCAATGACTACTTTGTTGAACTCAATGCACTGAAGAAGGGTGAGGTCAAAGTCCACCTGAAGATCCGCGAAAAGCTTCCGGTGATCAATGCAGACCGCGGGAGGATGGTCCAGCTTTTTACCAACCTGTTCGATAACTCGGTCAAGTACATGGGAGGAGATTCCGTTTCGATCGAGGTTTCGGCAAGGAGTAAGAACGGGCGAATTGCCCTCACCGTACAGGATGATGGAATCGGTATTGATGAACTCGACCTGCCGAATATCTTCAACATATTCTATCGGGGACACAGCAAGTCCGAGCGGGAGATACCTGAAGGGGCAGGCGTCGGCCTATCCATAGTGAAGAAGATAGTGGAACAGCACGGTGGAGCAATCGAGGTCGGCAGGGCTCCAAGCGGCGGGACCGTGGTGCATGTTGAGCTTCCCGAGCACTCCTAACCATTACTCGGGCTTGCGCAGGTCAATCACCCTGCTCTGTTTCATCCTCCTGACAATCGATCGGGGTTCGACGAGTGTTACTCTGGGAATAAAGTCGAGTTTTTCTTTCACCTCACGAACCACATCACGTTCGATACGGTTAAGAGTCTTGACCTCGTCGTCGAAGATATCCTGGGAAACTTCGATCTGAATCTCCAACTGGTCTATGTTTTCTTTTCTGTCCACCACAAGTTGATAGTTTGGGGTTTTCCCGACCACATCGGTGAGTATCTGCTCGAACTGCGTGGGGAACATGTTCTGCCCGTTCAGGATGATCATGTCATCTATTCTTCCGAATACCCTGGTCATACGAATGAAACTTCGGCCGCAGGAGCACGGCTCGGTAATCAGACTCGTGATGTCGCCCGTTCGGTAGCGGATGAGCGGATACCCCTCCTTTGTGATTGTCGTTAAGACGAGCTCACCCTTTTCGCCCTCGGGGAGTATCTCGCCGCTGTCGGGGTCAATGATCTCCGGAATGAAGTAGTCCTCCGAGACATGCAGTCCCTTCTTTTCCTCGCACTCGTAGGAGACCCCGGGACCCATGACCTCTGTCAGGCCGTAGTTGTCTGTGACCGAAAGGTCGAGCTGTTCCTCTATCTCTGTCCTGAAACTCTCATTCCAGGACTCGGCACCAAAAAGCGCCTTGCTCAGCGCGAGCTCCGCAGGGGTTACAGACTTTTCGTCGAGTATCTCGAGAAGCATGGCGGCGAAGGTGGGCGCGCAGCATAGAACTGTGGCCCGATAGTCTCGCATAATGGTGATCTGATTCTCTATGGCTATGTCGGAACAGGGGATCACCGATGCGCCGATGAGTTCGGCCCCGTAGTGAAATCCCAACCCCCCAGTGAACAGTCCGTAGGGAAAGGAGATCTGGATAATGTCGTCCTTGGTCACGCCGCCCGCAGCGAGTACCCGGGCCGTCAGTTCCGACCAGTGATCGATGTCGTTGTGCGTGTAGCCGACGATGAGCGGCTGGCCGGTGGTACCGTATGTCGACTGCATGCGCACCACCTCCCTGAGCGGAACGGCAAACATGTCGTAGGGATAGGCGATTCGCAGCGTTTCCTTGGTGGTGAATGGGATTTTCCTGAGGTCTTCACGGGATGTGACCTCGAGAGGGTCGAAACCTAATTTATTGAAGAGATCGTGATAGTAGGAGACCCGGCGGTACACCCTCCCGAGGGTCTGTTGAAGCCGCTCGAGCTGTTCCTGCTCCAGCTCAGCGCGCGACATGGTTTCGAACTTTTCATTCCATATGGGCATGGTATACCCCCCTTGTGAGGAGTTACAGGACAGAGCTGATTCCCGGGCATGGTCTTACTCACCGCCCAGATAGGCCCTGAGCACCTCCTTGTTGTTCATGAGCTCGTCCCTGTCTCCGGAAAGGATGATCTGCCCTGTTTCGATAACATAACCTCTCTGACTGACATCCAGGGCGAGCTTCGCATTCTGTTCAACGAGAAATATGGTCAGATCTGTATTTTCTTTCAGCTCCATGAGCGTCTCGAAGATGTTTTCCACGATTTTCGGTGCGAGTCCCATGGATGGTTCATCGAGCAGCAGCAGCCGTGGGCTTGACATGAGTGCCCTCGCGATGGAGAGCATCTGCTGCTCACCTCCGGAGAGGGTTCCGGCAAGCTGCTTCTTACGTTCTCCCAGGACCGGGAAGAGCTCGTATATCCACTCAACTTTCTGTT
>JAGLSF010000068.1 GCA_023136305.1 Spirochaetota bacterium | reverse complement strand
CGAATGAAGCAGCCGCTTGAGTATATATTTTACGATTCTCATGTGGTTTCGATATATCTCCCAAAAATCATGATGTTACTGTGACGGGGCAAATAAAAGGAAGGGAAGACTCACTTCCCTTCCTTTTTGGTTATGCACTCTTTTCAACAACTGGTACTACTTTCTTTCAGGATATACTGAAATCAGGTTCGCGGCAAAGTCATATCCCATAACAGGTATCTTCTCACCGGTTGTTGCCGGCCAGTCGATGTACGAGGCCTGATAGGGATGCTTCTGCGCCTGCTCGAACAGGTGCAGCGAGGGCTGCAGATCGTTGATTGTTTTCTGAATGGCCTCATACTTCTCATATCTCTCGTCCATGTCGATGGTAGCGATGGCATCGTCGAGCTTATTGTCCATATCGGAATCAAGCAGCCATTCGTTCTGTTCCCAGGTCGGTGCCGAGCTCGAGTGATATCTCGATGAAAGCATGGAACCAGCTTCAGGATAATGGGGTGCGACAAAAACGGTAACGATGTTCGGGCTCTGTTCCTGGTTTCCCATCTCCTCCACCACGGAAAGCCACGGAACCTTTACCACGCTGACCTTTATCCCTATATCTGAGAAGTTGGACAGGGCCAGAAGCGCTACCTTTTCCTCATCCGGCACTTCAGCAATCCAGTGAATTTCCACCGGGTATTCATCCAGCTGGTTGTAGTATTTTGATTTTTTAAGTTCCGCCATGGCCTTGTCCAGATTCAGCTCGGAAGTTGGAAAACCTGACCAATGACCAGGATAACCGGGAGAGACCGGGCCCTGGGCTATAATAGCACCGGGAAAGATCTTATCTACAACTGTTTGATAATCCAGTGCATAGGCTAAAGCGCGCCTGAAGTGGACATCATCCGTGGGAGGTTTCCGTGTGTGCATCATGAAGGAAAACACCGTGCCATAGGACATGGTTGCAATTTCAACCCCTTCAATATTATCGAGAGAGTTGAGCGCCTCAACCGACTGCCACTGGTCACCGATTTCAAGTTCCTGCCGGGACATCATGGTCCTGACGGTAACGGCTTCGGTTGTCCCGATAAACTTCACACTGTCGGGCGCATTGTGTGCAAAATAACCCCAGTAGTCGTCGAATTTTTCCATGAGCACATACTCTTCAAGCCTCGCATCCTTCACCTTGTAGGGCCCGGAGCCGGCGTCGTTGGTCAGGAGCCACTCCTTTGCATAATCGCCCATGTCCCCATATGTACCGTCGGCCTTGATATTTGCCATGACCAGGTCCTTGTTCAGTATATAGAGACGCACCAGGGTGATGAGAAATGGTCCATAGGGTTCAGAGAGATTGAACCGGACCGTGTAATTGTCGACTACATCGGCGCTCTCAACCTTTCCGCTGAACATGTATCCGTATCCCTCACCGATTTGGGTGATCCTGTCCATGGTGAACGCTACGTCTTCTGCGGTCAGTTCAGTCCCGTCGTGGAATTTCACCCCTTTTCGCAGATGGAAGGTCCAGGTGAGACCGTCTGCAGTGGTATCCCAGCGTTCAGCCACATTGACTTTTACACCGCCCTCAGGCGTTGGATACACCATAGTATCGTAGAGGTTTACGAATGAAGAGGAGCTCGAGAAATCGGACCCGACTGCAGGATCGAGGTAGGTCGGCCACGCGAAGGTTACCCGTAATTCACTGACCTGCTTTTCGGCTTCGTCGCTGCCCGCAAACAGGGTGAGTGCTGGCAGCAATAAAAGCATGATGACGACAAACAGAACCTTTTTCATATGCATTTCCTCCTTAAAATTGTTCATATGGGTGATACGATGTACTATAATAACATATTACAATAATTATTCAACAGGATTAAAACTTCAATTCACCTCACTCAAGACCTCTTCTGAGACGAGAAATATGGGATTGGCTATCTTTTTCAGCGAATCCATGAGCCTCTTCTGATATCCCTCATCGAAGAATGCCGATTTAAAGCACTGCATATCCGGCCAGTATGCTTCGGTTATATACCGGTAACGGAGGGGCTCCTCCACCAGGCGGTCTTCGCATTTTGGCTCCTGCGCAGTATCAGCGTGGGCAGAGTTGTGGGTGTAGATTTCCCGGACTGCGTAAAAATCGCTCTTGATGACCCCGGGTATCTCCATGTTCTCTTTTTGATGTTCCGTGGTTCTCCATTTCAGAAACGCCTCGTGGTCCGCCCCCTCGGGCAGGGTATACATAACAGTCAGTTTTACCATGCTGTCTCCTTGGCGCCGGTCTGGTTATTTCCCGGTTCGCTTATGCCAGGTTGGGGTTATGGCCCGGGACGGGCTTCTCCGAACGCGATCACTTGATCACCAGGGAGTGGTCGAATCCGGTGAGGGTTTTCGACCCTTCAGCGGTAACCGTGACGATATCCTCCACCCGGATGCCAAACTTCCCGGGAATATAGATCCCCGGCTCAACACTGAACACCATCCCTGCTTCCAGGGGAGTTGTGTTCCCAGCCTGTATCCAGGGCTCCTCGTGAATGTCCAGGCCCAGGCCGTGACCCGTTCGGTGGATGAATCGGTCACCCAGACCCTTTTCCTCGATGACCGCCCGCGTTGCCCGATCAACCTCTTCGGCGGATACTCCCGGCTGAACCGTTTCCCGTCCCCTGGCGTTGGCCGAGCGGACCAGTTCGTAGGCGTCCAGGAATTCCCTGTCAGGATCACCCAAAAACACCATCCGTGTGATGTCCGATTTATACCCATTCAGAGATGCCCCGATGTCGATGATGATTCCCTCACCCCTCTGGAGTTGCCTGTCACCGCTGTGGTGATGGGGAAAGGCGGCATTCCCTCCCGCGGCTACCAGGGTGAACTCCACACAGTCGGCTCCGTCCCTGCGAAAGGCCTCCTCTGCGGCCCAGGCAATTTCCGCCTCGGATGCACCAGGTCTGCAGCCATCAACTGCTGCCTGCATTGCTCTGTCAGCCTGTGCTGCCGCCTCGGCCAGAGCTGCGATTTCCTGGGGAGATTTTTTTATTCTGAGCTCTGCAATGATCGGATCCGCAGAGATGGTCTGCATGGGATTGCACTCTTCGAGGGCTGCAAGGAGAAAATCAGCCCGCATCGAGCCGTCTGTGGCCAGAGTACGTATTTTCCCTTTACCGAGAACCGATTTGGATAGGGCAGTCCCCGGTCCTGACGCGTCTTCCCAGGTGAGCATCTGAACATCGGTGAAGGCTGCTGTCATGTCCGCATTCACCTGCGGGACAATCATCTCAACCGCATCGGGGGTGACAATGAGGAGACAGAGTCGTTCATCGGCATGGGGAGCTCTGCCCAAAAGGTACAGCATGTTGGTGGTCGGCCCGATCACCGCACAGTCTGTCCCTTCTTCTGCAAGCCTCGCCTGAAAGGCCTGAAGCCTTTTTTGCATGGTACCCTATATGTCCTTATGCTTCAGGAGGTTCCCGATGGGAGGACCCTCCTTGAATATCCCCCAGGAGTTGATCTCCTCCTCCGGCGGCCCTTCGCTTCCCCATTTGCGGCTCGGATACCAGTGAAAGAGTTCAGCTGATGCGGCAAGCATCTCCGCGAGTTTGAAGGGGGCAGCAACGGCATCGATGACCGGAACCCCGAGCTCCCGCTGCATCTTCTCGTGAAAACCGAACTCGATGGTGCAGCCCAGGATCAGTACCTCCGCATTGTCCTCCTCCACTGCCCTTCTTCCCTGTTCCAGCATGATCTCTGCGGTACGCTTCAAATCGGCCTGGAAGTCGTATACCCCCAGTTCCAGGGGTCTCATGGATGCCATCCTGTGAGCATACCCATACATCCTGATGTTTTCCTCCATCCTGGGAATCCACTTTTTTCTTCCCACAAGCACTGAGAATGTGTTGCCGAGATGGGATGCGAACACCAGGGAGGACTGACAGGGGGCGGTCACCACCGCATTCCGGGACACTTCCCGCGCCTCCCGCAGCCCCACGTCGTAGAAACAGCCGATGACAATACCGTCGTAGTCAGTCGAGAGATGATACACGAGTCGGGTTATGTCGGAGGTAACGAGCCCTTCGTATGCATGATACTCCAGGTGCAGGGGGCCTCCCTTGGGCAGGGAGACAACATCGACCTCTGTTCCTGGCTGGGCCGAGCCCTTCAATATTTTCCCTATAACAGCATCGAATCCGTCCGTCCCTACCGGGTCAATCCATAGAATCTTCATATGCTCTCCTCATTCTGGTCCAAAAAAACACCACAGCGCCTGGGGCAGCGTGATTAATGTTCTACCTTGACTCTTTTATGCAGTTTGTAGTATTTGTTGGCCTGCTCCTCGGTGATGTATCCATTCTTCAGGTCGTCCTTGATCAGCTCGATGTCCCGCTCCTCCGGGTTGCCATACCCGGCACCGTTGCCGGTCATCACCCGGATCACATCGTCGGTGTTAAGCGTGAGTGCGTTGACCACGGAATGCCTCTCCCTGCTGCCGTCGGTGCGGAGGATTTCCACATAGTTGGGCGATCCGTGACGCCCCCCTTTAAGCGGCCAGGGTGGAAACTTGGACCTGGTATAGGCAGCGGTGAACCAGGCGTTGTCGGAGCGGATACGGTACTCGATGCAGACGCCCTTGCCGCCCCTGTATTTTCCTTCGCCGCCTTCCTCTTCATTTAAACTCATCCGGTCCACAAGCAGGCCGTTTCGCGCCTCGTTGATCTCTGCGGGACAGTTGTAAGTCTCCCCGTGAAACCCCGAAAATATGGCAGGGTTGCCGTCTGCCCGGCATGAGCCGCCCCAGCCGCCCAGCTCCGGTTCGATAATGCTGTACTGGCGGCCCGTATCGGGGTGTATGCCGCCGAACAGGGTGCCGCAAATGGAAGCAAAACCCCCTGCGGGCAGCCTCTCAGGCATCTTCTCTGCGAGGGCGCGCCAGATCAGGTCGTACAATCGGACATCGACTTCGTAGTAAATCCCCATGGCGGCTGGCCTGTGGGGATGAAATACGCTTCCCTCCCTTGTCTTTACCGTCAAAGGCCTGAAGGTACCACCGTTGCAGATCGTATCGGTGGACGTAAGGGATTTCAGGATGAGCTGAGAACTGGTCACCGCGCTGTCCCGGCTGATATTGAAGGGGCCCTTGTCCTGATCAGGATTGTCTAGCAGGTCTACGATGAACTCGGTTTCGGTTATCTCTATGGTGACCGTGTAAACCTGGCCGCTGTCCTGCTCTTCCGAGAGGGTGAACTTTTCATGGGGAAGGTTTTTCAGTGCGCTCAGGGTGACGCGTTCACCGTAGTTCATGTACTCTTCCAGGGCATGGAGAAAGGCTCCCTTGCCATACTTGTTCACAATCTCGAGAACGCGGCGTTCCCCTGCCCGTATCGAGGCAATCCCTGCCCAGAGGTCACCTTTCAGGAAATCGGGCATTCGGCTGTTTGCCTCGAGTATGTCGAATACCGATTGGATGGGCTCTCCCCGGGAGAACAGCTTTATCCCGGGCAGCTGCAGGCCCTCCTGAAAGATTTCAGTTGCGTCTATTGACATGCTGCCAGGAATCATTCCTCCGATGTCGTTCCAGTGGGCAATATTTGCGCTCCAGCAAACGATCTCCCCCTCGGCGAAGATGGGCATAAGAACGATCACATCGTTCAGGTGGGTGACTCCCCCGTTAAAGGGGTCATTGGTGGTAAAGATGTCCCCCTCCTTGATGTCACCGGGCTTGTCGAATTTCTCGTTAATCCGTTTCACCGCTTTATCGAGCATCCCCACAAAGGCGGGAATGCCTGCACCGGAGCTTGCAAGCTCTCCGTCTTTCGTGCAGATAGCGGTACCCATGTCGAGCACCTCGTAGATGATCGCGCTCATGGCGGTCCTGCGCATTGCTGCAAACATCTCATCCGCTGCAGCCTGCAGGGAGCTCTGTATTATCTCTGTTGTTATGGGATCGTAGCTTTCTTTCATCTGGTGCCTCCCTGGGTTTGTATATGAATGTTGCCGTATTCGTCCACGTGGCATTGCATGCCCGGCATGACCACGATGGTGTCGCCCGGGTCCTCGACAATGGCGGGCCCGGTAAAACGCATCCCCGGTTCGAGCAGGCTGCCGTCGTAGATAACCGCCTCCTGTTCTCCCGCGTCGGTGTAGTCGACCTTTCTCCGTTCCTTTATGGTGTCTTTGATTTTCCTTCCCGAGGCGGGCAGTTCTTCAAGCGTCAATTTCCCAACGTCGGCAGATGCGACAACGTGGAACCCCACGAGCTCCACAGGCGCATCGAGACGGTATGTGTACTCCCGTTCATAGACCTGGTGAAAGTTGTCGGCGATCTCCTGTATGAGGGCTTCTTCGACAGTTCCGTCCGGGAGCGCAACCTCAACCGAGTGAGCCTGGTTCTGGTAGCGGAATCGGCCGTACCGCAGGAATTCCACCTTTGAGGGGTCTACCGATTCCCGTGTAAACTCATCGAGCGCCTGTTTCTCCAGGGCCCCAAAACTTTCGTTCAGATGCTCACTGGCCTTTGGGTCGTCCAGTTCGATGATGCGGGTCTGTATGTAGTCTCGGCGCAGGTCGGACATCAGCATGCCCCAGGCAGAGAATACGGCAGATTGTTTCGGTATGACGACCTTTTTGATCCCCAGTTCCACGGCAAGGGCGCAGCCGTGCATCCCCCCGCCTCCGCCGAAGGCAATCATGGTGAAATCCCTTGGATCGTGGCCGCGATTGACCGACACGAGCTTGAGCGTATTCACCATGTTGTTGTTGGCAATACGCACGATCCCCCGGGCCGCTTCTTTCCTGCTGGTACCCAGCTTCTTTGCCAGTGTATCCAGGGATTTTCCCACTGCATCCATGTCTGCGGTTATGGTACCTCCGCAGAAATAGTTCGGGTTGATTCGTCCCAGTTCGAGATTGGCATCTGTGGTGGTGGCGTCACGCCCCCCCTTCCCATAGGAAACGGGTCCGGGCAGGGCCCCCGCGCTCTGAGGTCCGACATGCAGTTTCTGAAACTCGTCGACCCAGGCGATCGAACCCCCTCCGTTGCCGATTTCCACCAGGTCCACAACCGGTACCATGACCGGGTAGCCCGCGGAGGTCTGGGACCGTCCGACCATGTAGTCGGTATTGATCTTAATATGCCCGTCGGATATAAGACCGCATTTTGCCGTTGTACCGCCGATGTCGAGGGCAATGACATTCTCCTCACCGATGATCTGCCCCAGGGCTGCAGTTCCCCATACTCCGCTTGCAGGACCCGACTCGATCATGGTGATGGGAATCTCCCGGGCACTTTTTACTGTATCGACGCCGCAGTTTGACTGCATGATGTAGATGCTCCCCTTCATCCCTTTTTCGGTCAGGGACCGGTGCAGCCGGTCGAGATAATGTCGGGCTACGGGCTGTACATAGGCCGAGAGCACGGCTGTATTCGTCCGCTCGTATTCCCGCCATTCACGGGTTATCTGGTAGGATGCAACCACGGCAACCTCAGGCCAGAGTTCCTGTACTTTCTGTACCGCTTCCTCCTCGTGTTTCGAATTCGCATAGGAATTGAGAAAACATAGCGCAATCGCTTCGACGCCATCCGCCTTGAAGTCGTCGAGAATGGCTGGCAATCCGGAGAAGTCCAGGGGTTTCAGCTCTTCCCCCTTGTAGGACATACGTCCGGGGATTTCACGACGAAGATACCTGGGCACAAACGGTTTCGGTTTCTTGTATTCGAGATTGAAGAAATCGGGACGGTTTCCCCGTGCGATTTCCAGGATATCCCGGAAACCTTCCGTTGTTATGAGGGCGGTTTTTGCCCCTTTCCGCTCTGTCAGGGCATTGATAATGACCGTGGTTCCATGGGCAAAGAAATCAACAGCAGAGGGGTCGAGGTCTGCCTGCCCGAGCACTTTCATCACACCCTTTTCATAATCGGGAGGTGTGGTGTCGGATTTGGCCGTCCCAATCTGCTGCTCACCCTTTGGGGAGATATGTAAATAGACCAGATCGGTAAAGGTCCCCCCAACGTCGGTTGCAATTCGTAAAACCTCGCTGCTGCTCATATGACCCACTCCTCACGGTGAATTGAAGACATATGCGCCGCCTTAGTTTGAATATCACATGATAAATGGTAGCGGGGTTGAGGTCAATGGATGATTTCATATCTAAAGGGTTGAAATGAATACCATTCACCGCTATTATAAGCTGGTGGAGGGAGGGGTTGTGCCATGAAAAAACAAACAACGACATACAGACATGTAAATAATCCTGTTCGTGTAATCTTTGAATATCTTGTCAATAAACGGGGGCGTTTGCTTCTCTATCCGATGATTGCATTCACGCTCGCTCTGAGTCTGTTTTTAACCGGTTGTGCCACCAATCCGGCAACCGGTGAAAGACATTTCAATCTTTTCAGCGAATCTCAGGAAATTCAAATGGGCCGGGATGCCGATGAGCAGATCAGCGCCTCACTCGGGCTCTATCCTGATCAGGAACTGGCAGAGTATGTTGAAGACCTGGGTTTGAGGCTCGCAGCGAATTCGGAGCGGCCGAACCTTCCCTGGACCTTCCGTGTTCTGGATGATCCAACGGTCAATGCCTTCGCGCTTCCGGGAGGATACATATATGTTACCCGGGGCATTCTCACCTATCTCAGCAGCGAAGCGGAACTTGCGGGTGTCGTAGGCCATGAGATCGGGCACGTTACTGCGCAGCATTCCGTGCATCGTATGAGTTCCCAGCAGCTGGCGCAGCTGGGGCTTGGTGTCGGGATGGTGCTGGCACCCGAGCTGCAGAGATTCGGACAGCTGGCAAGCACCGGTCTTGGGCTTATGTTTCTTAAATTCGGCCGTGACGATGAGACTCAGGCTGATGAGCTTGGCCTGCGGTATATGGGACGTGAGGATTACGATGCGGAGGAGATGGTAAGGGTCATGGCTATGCTCGACGGTGTTTCTCAGTCGTCGGGAGGCGGCAGGATCCCGGAGTGGCTGTCAACGCATCCGGATCCCGGTAATCGCAGGGAGCATATAC
>JAGLSF010000067.1 GCA_023136305.1 Spirochaetota bacterium | reverse complement strand
CTGAAAAAGCGTTATGAGTACCTGCTCATACCGGCCGGTATTGCCTTTGTGCTCTTAATCTGGAGCATGATAGCGCGGTTCAGTGGTCTCCCCGAGTATATCCTTCCCCTTCCCGGTACGGTTTTCGGCAGGTTCCTTTCTGCACTTCGCGATGGTCTCATACACAGCAATATGCTCGTGACAGCCTTTGAGAGCCTCTCGGGTTTCTTCATAGGCTCCATAAGCGCCTTCATCCTTGGATATGCCCTGGCCAAGTCGAAAACTGTTGAACGAATTATGTCCCCCTATATCGTCGCGATGCAGGCAATACCAATTGTCGCGCTTGCCCCGCTGCTCATAATATGGTTCGGGTTCGGCATCAATACGAAAATTCTCATCGCTGCGCTGATTATCTTCTTTCCCATTCTTATCAACAGCATCGTGGGTATTCGGTCGGCGGATTCTGAGATCATGGAACTGCTGACCTCACTCGATGCGGGTCCATTCAAGACCTTATTCAAGTTCGAGCTTCCATCGGCGCTTCCCATCATCTTTGGAGGGTTGAAGTTGGGGATTACCTACTCGGTGATCGGGGCCGTGGTCGGTGAGTTCATGGGCGCCTCCAGGGGGCTCGGTGCGCTCGTCAACATGGCTCGGGCAAGCTTTGATACAGCACTCGTATTCGTGGCGATCATACTCCTGGGTGTACTGGGTATTCTGTTTTTTCTCATTATGTCCCTTTTAGAGTACCTGCTCATCGGCAGGCGCCAGAGGAGGGAGGAATAGGGAGGGTTGAAGTTATGAAACTGCATTCGCAACTCTTTGGTATGGCTGCTGTTATTTTGCTCACAATTGCGGTGAGTGTTCCCCTTGTTGCTGCGGACAGGATTGAAATAGCCATGGGTTACATACCAAACGTGCAGTTTTCCCCCTACTATGTTGCAATGGAGAAGGGATACTTCGATGACGAGGGTCTGGAGGTCACCTTTGATTATGGAATGTCTACAGACATCATGACTCTGGTCGCCGGCGGGCATGTGGATTTCGGCGTATCCGACGGCGATCAGGTGATCATAGCCCGCGACAGGGGGATTCCGGTAAAGGTCGTGTACACCATGTACGTCAAGTATCCGGTGGGCATTGTCTCCTTCGAGGAGAAGGGTCTCACATCGGTCCGCTCCCTTACAGGGAAGAAGGTCGGGACGCCCGGACCCTACGGTTCGAACTATATCGGCCTGCAGGTTCTGCTGCACAGTGCGGGCATGAAGCTTCAGGATATTGACCTCAACTTCATCGAGTACACACAGGTCGAAAGCCTTCTCACAGAACGGGTTGACGCGGCGGTGGTGTTCATAAATAACGAACCTGTCGTGCTTCGCGACATGGGCAGAGAGGTGAACCTCATCGAGGCCTACCGTGTTACACACATGGTATCTGCCTCCGTTATTGTCGGGGAGAAACTGCTGAGGAAGCGGCCTGATCTGGTGCAGCGGTTCATCCGTGCCGTCACCAGGGCCAGTGTGTACATCCTTGAAAACAGGGAAGAGGTCCTTCCCCTGCTCAAGCCCCATGTGCCCACGCTGACAGAGAAAAACATCGATATCAACAGGAAGGTGCTCTTCGCCTCCCTCGATCTGTGGGTAGATGACGATATCGAGCGGCACGGTCTTGGATATACAACTGAGGATGACTGGAGGCAGGCGATTGATACGCTGTTCTCTCTGGGTATGATTGAAAGACGTATCAGTCCCGAGGAGTGCTTTACCAATCAGTTTCTCGATTAATCCATGTTGACCACTTCTTTTATGACCGCCTCCTCATTACTTCGGGCAGTTTTAAAAGCCTCTTCGATCCGGGCAAACCACCCAGGCACTCTTCATGGCATTTGGGCCGTTTAACTGCCCTGTAGCATAGTATCAAACGGTGATTTTGGGAAGGGAACTGTCAAATATTTTTAACTGGAGAGGTGTTGATACTATGGCTCGCC
Organism: Spirochaetota bacterium; assembly: GCA_023136305.1. Classification (GTDB taxonomy): domain Bacteria; phylum Spirochaetota; class B62-G9; order B62-G9; family DRHN01; genus JAGLSF01. Next base: position 7,108 of record JAGLSF010000067.1, on the reverse strand, counting down.
TCGATTCTAGTCTTCAGCCTTAAGTAAATCGGCGTACTCTTCAATCACACGCGTCTTGCCGCTGGTGACGACCTGATAGTGCTCCTCGATTATCGGCATCTCCTTTTCGAAGAAGATAGCCGCGGTCTTCTTCTTTTCATCGGAGAAGACACCGTATTTCACGAACAGGTAGCCGATATAGAGCTTGGTGGCCATTTCGACGAGTTTGTCCTGATAGTAGGACTGATAGTCGTGATCGTTTTTCTCTCGAATATAATCGACGGCCTTGCTCAGCAGCTCACGTTTCTTTTTGAGCTCTTTGGCCAACGGTTTCTGCCATTCATCATTGAGCTGAGTTTCCAGCCTGTCGAATTCGGGCTCCCAGACGCGGGTAACCACACCTCCGATTGCCGCCACGTACTGGAGCTGCGTCGTCCCCTCGTAGATATTCGTGATACGTGCATCCCGGTAGTGGCGCTCAATGTTGAAGTCGCGCATGTAGCCTGTACCGCCGTGAATCTGGAGCATGTCATAGGCTGTCTTATTGGCCAGTTCGGTAGAAAAGTACTTTGCCATGGGTGTCAGGAGCGCGGCCAGTGAGGTGTAGTACTTGGCCTGTGCCCTAAGTTCCCTGTCTGGTTTTTCGCTCTTCTCGAGCAGATGATCGTAGCTTTTCTTGAGGTCAACGATGCGTGAGGAGTCATAGGTGAGCATGCGTGCCGCTTCAATATTAACTCGGGCGGAGATGAGCATTTCGTACACGAGAGGCATGTCGATAATTGCCTTGCCGAACTGCTCACGGGCACGCGCATACTCCAGGCCCTCAAGATAGGCTGCCTGGGCAATCCCGAGGCCCTGGGCCGCAATACCTAAACGCGCCCCGTTCATGAGGGCCATGACATAGCGGATGAGTCCCATTCTCCTCTTCCCCACGAGATGTCCCAGGGTGTTGTTGAACTGAAGCTCGCAGGTTGGTGAACCGTGAATACCGAGCTTGTCCTCGATTCTTCTGACCACGAGTGATTCGTCTTTCTCCACGATGAACATGGAGAGCCCCCTGCCGTCTTTTGTTCCTGATTCGCTGCGGGCCAGGACGAGCAGTATATCGCCGCAGCCGTTGGTAATGAACCGCTTCACACCGTTCAGCCGCCAGGTGCCGTCCGATTCATCGTATGTTGCCTTGAGCTGAACGGCCTGGAGGTCTGAGCCGGCATCGGGCTCGGTCAGGGCCATTGCGCCCGTGGCTTCGCCGCTCGAGAACTGCGGCAAGTATCTCATCTTCTGTTCCTCATCACCAAACTCGCAGATGGTGTCGCCGATGTCCTGCAAACCGAAGAGGTTCATCAGGCTCGCGTCGGCCTGGGAAACCATTTCAACAGCTATGGTGTAAATGAAGGTCGGCATATTAAGGCCGCCATATTTCCGGGGCAGGGTAAAGCCCATGAGGTTCGAGTTTTTCAGAACATCCATGGCATGCTGCGTTCCCTTTGCATAGGTAACCGTTCCATGATCGAAGTGTGCCCCTTCCTCGTCTACCTCGGGTGCAAGGGGAGCGATGATCTGGGCTGCGATTTCACCGATAAGGGTGAGCACTTCACGGCAGCCCTCCTTGGCGTCCTGAGCATCGGTGAAGGCAAAGTCGTACTCGTCAGCCTCGGCGTAGTCTCCCTCTTTGAGGTCGATGACCTCTGTCAGGTCGGTGTTTTCGAATATGAGCTGTATGTCCTGGTTATCGGTGAAGAAGTTATCCATCTAGTCCACCCGCCTTTTTTTAATGTCTTCGATGATTTTGGGAATTACCTCGAGTAGGTCGCCGATTATGCCGTAATGGGCAATGCTCAATATGGGTGCATTCGGGTCATTATTAATAGCCACGATCTTTGCCGACTGGTCCATACCAGCACGGTGCTGCACAGAGCCCGAGATGCCGCATGCGATGTAGAGCTTGGGCCGCACAGTTGTGCCCGTCTGTCCGACCTGATGGTCCTTCTCGATGAAACCTGCATCAACCGCGGCCCTGCTTGCACCCACTTCTGCACCGAGTACGGCTGCAAGCTCACGAACGATGTTAAACCCGTCTCTTGAGCCGACACCGTATCCGCCGGACACGATGATCTGGGCACCCTTCAGGTTCACCCTCTTTTCAGTCTTTTCCCGTTTCAGGATCTGCGTCACGTTCTGCAGATTTTGCAGGGCGGGGTCGAAAATTACCACCTCACCCTTGCGGCCATCCTGGCGCGGCGGGGTGGGCATGACACCTTCGCGGACCGTTGCCATCTGCGGCCTGTGCTTTGGAGAGACGATGGTGGCTATGATGTTGCCCCCGAATGCGGGTCTGATCTGATAGAGGATATTCTTGTACTGATTGCCGTCGGTGTGCTTGTAGTCGCCGATCTGCAGGTCTGTGCAGTCCGCAGTCAGTCCGACACGGAGTTTCGATGCGATACGGGGAGCGAGGTCCCTTCCCTGTGTTGAGGCGCCGTAGAGCACGATATTCGGCTTGTACTTCTCGACAAGGTCTTCGATCACCTTTGCATACTTGACGGTATCATAATGCTCGAGTGAAGGTTTGTCGCAGACATACACCTTGTCGGCACCGTGCTCAAACAGGATGTCTGCATGTTTCTTTACCTTCGAGCCGATGAGGATAGAGCAGAGCTGTACGTTGAGGCCATCGGCCAGCTCCCGGCCTTTTGACAGAAGCTCGATGCCAATTTCCTTCAACTCGTCCCAGTCCTCCTCAGCATATACCCATACTTCTCCGTGACCTGCCATAGTATTCCTCACATTTAGTTTGTTCGTGCACAGCGCGTGCAAACGATCGCTTTTTCGATTACCACACGTGGTCTTCTATGAGCTCAGCAACAAAATCCTTGATACCTTCGTCGGTGGGAGGAATCTCCTTGAAACCCGTACCTGTCAGCGTGATGCTTTCGATTTTCTTCACCATGGTGGGCGAACCGGCAAACCCGATCTGCCCCGGGTCTGCGCCGATATCTTCTGCATTCCACATTTCAATAAAGATGCCTTTCCCAGCAAGATGCTTTTTCAATGCTTCCGGTTCCTTGAACTTCGGATACTTGGGCAGCTGCTCATGGAGTCCGAAATCGGTAGCTGCTTTGCGATACTTGAGAAGCTTCTTTGCCATGTATGGTCTCGGTTCATTGGCCGTATCAGTGACGGTCAGCAGCACGGGCAGCGGTGCTTCCATAATCTCAGAGCCGTCGTCGATCAGCTTGCGAACCTTGATCTTCTTTTTCTCGAGGTGTTCGATGCTTTCCACATAGGTCACCTGCGCGATATCGAGCTTTTCAGCTGTCTGCGGCCCGACCTGAGCCGTGTCACCGTCAATTGCCTGCCGTCCGCAGAAGACGATGTCAACATCGGGGAATTTGGTCTGTATGGCCTGTTTCAATGCGAAGGAGGTGGCCAGTGTGTCCGAACCGGCAAATGCCCTGTCGCTGATGAGGAAGACCCTATCGGCTCCCCGGTAGAGCGCATCCTTCAGAACCTCAACTGCGGAGGGGGGGCCCATGGAAATGACCGTAACGGTTCCACCGTATTTCTCCCTGACCTGCAGCGCCATCTCGAGTGCGTGGAGGTCTTCCGGATTGAATACAGCGGGCAGGGCCGCCCTGTTGACGGTCCCATCTGCCTTCATTGCTTCACCGGTGATGTTTTTTGTATCCGGAACCTGCTTCACAAGAACGACCATCTTGTATTCGGGCATGATGCTCTCTCCCTATAGACTTGGCTTAAGTTAAAACCGAAATTTAAGGCAATAGGAACCCACCGTCAAGCCCAAGTGGGATGACTCTGTTCATTTGATCAGGTTCTGCCTGTGTCAATACCAATTTCCAGGCGGGAGGGTTCAAAAGTGGGGTGACACAGCGGTGCGTATTTCACAATATTGCCTGAAGAGCCTGTCATACAAAAGGGTCTTCCTCTTTCGGGGTGTGAAGCGCTTCTCCTCACGTAGGATCGCCGAAGCTGCAGTGGCAAGGCTTTTGTAATACCCAAGGGACGCGGCGAGGACGATGGCGATGCCGAGGAGTTCTGCATCGAAGAGCTGCATGCGTGAGAAAGTCTTTCCTGTGACATCTGCCTTCAGCTGCATGAACCACTCGTCCCATGTGAGCCCGCCAGTTGTGACAATCGGATGCCGGAATCTGCAGTTGTGTGATTCAATGATACCGATACAATCACGCATGCTCAGAGCAATACCGGTGTGCACAGCAATCAGAAGATCGACGGCATCGTGTTTGTGTTCAAGCCCAAAAAAGACACCCTTGGCATAGGGGTCCCAGAGAGGCGTACGTTCACCCTTCAAATAGGGGAGGAAGATGATGCCCGGAGGCTCTCTGCACAACCGTTCCTGTATAAAGTCATCTGCATCAAGGGTCTTTTCAGCCCATTCGACCGCCTTGCCGTAGGTGCTCGTAATACCTGCCACATTCCAGGTCCCCCGAATAAAGTGTTCATAACAGAGCAGCCTGTCGTCGTGCACTGGTTTGTCCGTGCAAAGATTGATTCCCCCGGATGAACCTGCCCGTTCACAGGACCTTCCGGGTTCGAGCATATTTGTTCCAACAAGAGCAGCGGCAAAATCAACACCGACCGCATACAGTGGAACTCCCGCGGGAATACCGTAGCGGCCAGCTGCCTCCGGCGTCGTTTTCCCAATCTCCTCTCCCATGTAGCAGATAAGGGGGAACTTTTCCTGGTCGAGTCCCGCTTCAAGGATTTTGCTACTATGCCAAGGTTTAATGCCGCTCGACGAGGATGACGCCACGCAAACTCCGGTGAGCACAAGTGCGAGATAGTCAAAGGGCTGAAGAAAGGCAGACGTCCTCTCGTACATGCCAGGCATCTCTTCCCTGAAGAAGAGAGCGATGGGAATATACATGGTCGAGGTGATTTTGTCGTTCTCCCGATCAGCCAGCCTCCGGATGTAGCGCTTGACCCGATCGTCCAGATAACCGACACCTGGATGCAGAGGTTTACAGTGGCTGTCGAGCGGGATAAGAGTCGGGCCGTGACCTGTGATACCGATGCCGATTATGGACTCAGGGGATGTAACGTACAAGATAGCGCGGACAGTCTGGGAGAAAGCGGCTATGAGATCATGGTGACTATACTCGTGCACACTGCCGTCGGCTGATGCATAGTTGCAATCCTCCCCTGCTAATACCTCGCCCTGCGGGGTGATTGCGGCAGCTTTAAAGCGGGTGGTGCCTGCATCGATGCAGAGAAAAATGGGTTCACTCATGACCGGGAACTACCTTGAATGAATTGCCGAAACTGCTTCCAGCCCGATGCAAGGGTGATAAATCCTGCAGCTGCGAAGATGGGAAACAGGGCCAGCCCTGCCTTGAAGGAGACATGCTTCGACAGCATCGAGAATATAAATGGGATGAGACTGCCCCCGATGGGAATGGCTATCTTTATAATACCGAGCACGGTACCGGCATACTCCTTGTACATCAGTCCTGCCAGGGTGATAACGAGTGGAAGCAGGGCTGAAAAGGTCATACCTGTAAAGTATGCGAGGATATAGGTGTAATTACCCAGGTCCGTGAAAAAGAGGACACACAGGAGTATAACCGCACTGGCGAGAAGCAGCATGATGAAGAAGGGGATCTGCCTCTTTTTTGAGAAGAACCCGATCAGGAGCCTTCCCGATGCCACTCCGGCAAGAAAGCAGCTGAGCGCTACCTTTGAGGTAACCTGTGTGAATCCCCGAAACTCCATCAGATAGGTGGTCATGATGCTCAGGGTTCCCAGTTCAATGCCCACTGCAAAGATCGTGATGATGAACAGAATGCCGACAGCACGCTCACGCATGAGGAACTTGAGCCTCGTCAGGAGACTCTCCGTCACCTTTTTTCCACCTTCAAGCCGTGCAAGGAGGAAGAAGAGTGCAAGCACTGCAACCACGATCCCCGACTGGGTGGATGATCGGCGCCAGTTCATCTGCAGAAATATGAGATAGAGCGTGATCATGAGTGACCCTAGCGTGACGAAGAAGTGGTTCACATTGATGAACAGGTTTTCCCTTCGGTCATGCATATCGATGAGCATCGCGTCGGTCACGCCTTCATAGGTGCCTGTACCGATGCCGATGAAGCACATGATGAGAAGGTTGATGGAGAAAGCCTTCGACAGGTAGAAGGTGATGAATGCCGCGGCAAGAACCGAACTGCCGACAAACAGGATATGTGTCTTGTCATGGGTGTCAGCCAGGGCCCCAGATAGGATGACAGACAACATAAACCCCAGGTTCTGCACGGTCATGAACATTCCAATCTGATAGGGTGTGAGCCCAATATTCCGTGCTGCCGCACCGATGATGGTCGTTGCCACGCCGATGAAGAACATGGACAGGAAACAAGATACAGTCAGTGCTCTGATGCTTCGAATCAACGTTTCCCTCCCCTGTTTCGCGCTATGATATACAGCTCTCTGCTCTCAGCCCTCGAACTTTTCGGTTTGAACAGGTCGACTCTCCCGAAATCTTTCCTGATGCTGTCCACGAAACCTTGTAAATCCTCTCCCTGAAAAACCTTTGACACCACGGACCCACCATCTCGAAGCAAGCTTTTGGCGATCTCAAATACAGCTCGAACCAGCCGCAGTGAGTTCTGACTGTCCGTGAACTTGTTGCCCGTTGTCTTGGGTGCCGCATCACTCACGATAAGGTCGAAGGGACCTGTTGCGCCTCTGTCTCCCGCTTCGCACCCGATATGCGACAGAACGTTTTTATCGAGGATGTCTGCCTGTATAAAGGTGAATCGGCTGTCCCGTATATCGACTGAGTGGGCCAGGTCTATACCCGTTACATGACCATTCTCAACATGTTCAAGGACATACTGGCTCCAGGACCCCGGAGAGCACCCAATATCGAGGACGGAAAACCCCTTCCTGAGGAGATGGAACTTCCGGTCGATCTCCATAAGCTTGTATACTGACCGCGCCCGGTACTGTTCCGCCTTGGCCTTTTTATAGTAATGATCTCTGACCTCTCTCATATGTTCACACAAGTGTATACATTTTTTTGTGAGATTTCAAACATAAAGGGTGGTGGTCAGAATCCCGGGATAAAAGCATGGATTTTATTTTAGTTTTAGTG
>JAGLSF010000066.1 GCA_023136305.1 Spirochaetota bacterium | reverse complement strand
GAACTGCTGGAATCCTGCGGGTATGAGGTAATACTCGCAGACGCGGGATGTTGCCAGAGACACCGGATCTCCAGAGGCTTCCTGCGGGAGGCAAAGGCCAGGGGTGAGCGCACCTTGCGAAACCTGGACACCTTTATTCAACAGGGGCTGAAGATCGTTGTGTGCGAACCGGGCTGCTGCTCGGCATTGGTGGACGACCTGCCTGACCTCATAAATGATGTGGAGCTTGGTAATCGGATCAAAGCGAACGTGATGATGATCGACAGTTTTCTAGCCCTGGAGTATCAGGAAGGAAATATAAGTGCAAACTTTATGTCACCATACAGCAGTATACTCATACAGGGCCACTGTCATCAAAAGGCGCTCTTCGGCATCACCTCGATGAAACACCTGCTCGAGCTTGTGCCTGGTATGAGGGTAGAGGAGCTTGATGCCGGCTGCTGCGGCATGGGAGATTTATACGGCTATGAGAAGGTTCATTACGATTATTCCATGCAGATCGGTGAAGACCGCCTCTTCCCCCTGATCCGCAACAGGGAAGATGGAGCAGCGGTCGTGGCCTGCGGCTTTCACTGCCGAACACAGATTGCCGATGGCACTGGCGTAACGCCGGTGCACTGGGTGGAAACCATACGGGGAATACACAGGACCCCCTAGATGCATGCGTCACTTTCGTGTCGAATGTTGAAACGCAGCTTCACATGATGTTCAGTATGGTCAGTATGGTATCGAACACTTTTTCCCGTGCATCATCACCCTTGATTTCGTAAAATGCACCCTTCCCCTCGTAGAAGTCCATGATGGGTGAAAAGGTGTCATAGAAGATCTTGAGGCGCTCCCGGATTGTCTCCTCGTTATCGTCATCCCGCTGATACACCTTCACATTTTCGGGGGGGGGATCGAAGTAGATGTTGTATATCTTTCCGTCTTCGGTCATACGCCTGCCGGTAAGACGTTTCAGAAGAATATCATCGTCGCATTTCAGGTATATCACTGCCTCGATATCGGCAATCTTGTCCAGCATCTCTGCCTGCACAATGGTGCGCGGAAAGCCGTCGAAGAGAAAGCCGTTCCTGCAGTCGTCCTCCTGCAGTCTCTTTTTTATGATTTCAATAATTATATCGTCAGGGAGAAGTTTTCCTGCCTCCATATAGGATTTGGCTGTTGTACCCAGCTCGGTGCCCTTCGCCACCTCTTCCCGGAGTATATCGCCCGTCGAAATATGCGGGATGTCGAACCTTGCTACAATGTCCTTTGCATGTGTGCCCTTACCGGCACCTGGTGCGCCCATGAGAATGAGATTCACAGCAGGCTCCTTTCGTCTTTGATTGGCAAAGCATAACCGTGATAGACCATTATTTCAAGCTGGCAACTTCACCTACAGTCCAATGAATGCCTGTGTCAGACCGATAACAAATCCGAGACAGGCACCTGAGAGGATGATGAAGTTAATCTCCGGCCCTGATGCACTTTTCACCAGCTTTTCCAGCGCTCCAATATCGAATTCGTTTATCTTCTGTTGAACAATTTTCAATACCATACCCCTGTCAATGAAGGATTCAAGAACTTTGCGTTTAAAATAACCATCCCGGTCAATGAGCATGGCAAGGGCAACCTTTTTCAGTGTTCCCTTCAGGATCGGTATGTCCAGTATACCGGTTCTATTATTCTCGATGTACCTGTCGATTGCAGCAGCGAGCTTCTCCTTATCGAGCTGTTTCCGAATCTCTTCACTATTCACGAGATAGTCATTCACAATGCGTCCGGCTCGTTCAGCGATTTCACTTTTTCGCTTCGGGAGAAGGCCCTGTATACCGAGCACCTTCTTCTTGGGCCGGAACAGGAGCTTGATAGCAATAAAATTCGTGATAAAGCCGAGAAAGGACCCAACAATGGGATACACGATAAATCGAAGAACGTCCATGGCAGCCACCGGCACAGGTTCTTTGGCTGCAGCATATGCTTGCGATCAGTGCTGCGTCATTCCCTCAATATAATGGTTTTTTCCGCCTGCGAAATCTGTTTTATCCCTTCACATGCTCTGCACAGTCGGTTGTTACCTATGTGTGTACCCATATATCTGTATAGATTCGGTTCTGTTTGACAAAGTTTTTACTCTGTTGTTATAATTGGTACACCCATGGCAGACAAAGAATTAACCATTGTAGAGCATCTGAGCGAACTTCGAAGGCGGGTCATCTACGTACTCATCAGCGTTCTGATTACGTCCGGTGTCGGATATCACTTCATCGATGAGATCCTCGCCTTCATCACCCTAGCGGGAAAGGTCGAGAATCTCGTCTTCATCAATCCGACTGAGGCCTTTTTTGTTATTATCAAGCTATCAATTCTTGTCGGCATTATCGGTGCTATGCCCTTTATTCAGTATCAGTTGTGGAAATATATCGGGATCGCCCTTAAGAAACAGGAGCGAAAATACATTTTCTATTTCGGTCCGGTATCATTAATACTGTTTCTCATCGGAGCGGGATTTGCGTTTCGAACAGTCCTTCCCATGGCGATGCGATTCCTCCTGTCCTTCTCAAAGGATTTCATAGAGCCCATGATTACACTCAATGCGTATGTGTCCTTTCTTATCAAGATGGTGACCGCTTTCGGGGTGATGTTTGAACTACCGCTTGTCGTGTTATTCCTGTCAAAAATCGGCCTCGTTACGCCGGAAGCACTCAAAAAGGGCAGAAAATACGCCGTTGTGGTGATATTCGTTGTTGCCGCTGTTCTCACGCCGCCTGATGTGATCAGTCAGATTATGCTCGCGGTGCCCATACTGATCCTCTACGAGATAAGTATATGGATTTGTAAGTCCGTCACAAGGAAGCGCGAAGAACAACAGAATGTGGGTGAGCCCGCGGTGAGCGAGGTCTGATTCCTCCCAAGACTAGAAAGGATAAACCATGGCAAAAAAAAAGAACAGCTTCAGTGTGGAGATCTCAGATATCTTCGATGATGAGCAGGAAGACTTCGTGATCGAGAAAGTAGAATCTTACTTGAAGCAGAACCGTGAAGAGTTGAAGGAGCACTTTCAGAAAACCGATACCATCGAAGTGCGGCGCATAGCGGAAGAGGAGGCAAAGAAGCTCTGCGCTGAGCTCGAGGGTAAGGAGCTGTCCGTCAAAATGTACGAGATGCAGCAGCGGCAGCAGGAAAAGAAAGCGGGTCAGATTCGATGCCCGAAGTGCGGTTCGGTTCTCGAGACACTCGAATGGCGATGCCCTGAATGTTATCACGAGTTTCCGGAGTATGAATTCTACGGCGATGATGACGAACAGGAACAGTCAGGATGATTCTGTATCATCCTGTTCCTTATAGTGCGCGTTGAATTCTTTAAAAAGTTCCCTGATGTGATCCACCTTTTTACAAGCCAGTGACTCTCTGGCTACATCGACACAATCGGAAAGAGTTATCTTCCTGATGAGCTCCTTGACCTGAGGTATCAGAATGGATTCCATGCTCAATTGACTGATACCCACACCCAGGAAAAATGGTGTAAACAACAGATTGCCCGCCAGCTCCCCGCATACTGCACACATTTTGTTGTGCTCCTTTGCGATCCGTGCTGAAAGCTCGATGAGCTGCAGAACTGCCGGACTTTCCGGAAGATAGTATGATGCAACGTTTTCGTTGGTTCTGTCAACGGCGAGGGTATACTGGATGAGATCATTTGTACCGATGGAGAAGAAATCGCAGAGCTCAATAAGGTGCTCGGCTTCAAGCGCTGCGGATGGTATCTCGATCATGATTCCGGTCTGAATGTTTTCATCGAAGGGCATACCTCTTTTGCGCAGGGATTTTTTTTCACCCTCAATGAGCTCTTTAACCCGCTCCATCTCCTCATAACTCGATATCATGGGAAGCAGTATGCTCAGGTTGCCATGGGCACTCGCTCTGAGCAGGGCGCGTATCTGAACCTTGAATATCTCGGGTCGATGGAGTGAGACCCTGATGGATCTGAGTCCAAGAAAGGGATTCGGTTCACTCCGGGGTGCAGACTGCTGAATGGGGAAGAACTTGTCACCGCCGATATCGAGTGTACGAATGGTTATCGGTCTGTCACCGAAGATCTTCGAAAGTGACATGTAGATGTTGTACTGCTCCTTTTCAGACAGGAGGCGATTGTTGACAAGAAAGGGGAGCTCAGTCCTGAAGAGGCCAATACCCTCTGCGCCGTACCGAAGTGCCAGGTCAGCGCCGGGCACGAACTCTATATTTGCACGGAGAGATATCCGGTGATCGTCGAGCGTAACGGCGGGTAGATCGTGGTCCGCCTCCAGTGATCTGAGGTGTGCATTGTAATCTTTCCGCAGCTTTTTATATTCGCTGATGACCCGTTCAGATGGATGAAGAACGACCTGCCCGACATTACCGTCTATAATAATGGGATCACCTGTTTCAACGATGGTGGCGATATCCTTGACATTGATGATCACGGGGATCCCGAGGGATTTCGCGAGGATTGTGGCATGAGAAGTTTCGCTTCCTATTTCAGAAACAATGCCTTTGATTTTACTGGTATCGAGATACATAATCATGGATGGAACAAGCTCATTGACAACGAGTATACCCTCCTGGTCTTTGATGATATCAGTACCCTCTTCACCCTTCAGTGTCCTTATGATTCTGAGGGAGACATCTTCGATATCCCGACCGCGCTCCTTGAAGAAGATGTTGTCAATGTTTTTAAAGGTCTCGAGAAACTTGTTCAGCCCCTCCAGCACCACCCATTCTGCGTTTCTCTTTTTTCCGGTGATGGTTGATGATACCTCGTCGGTGAAGAAGGGGTCCTGTGTGATCATGATGTGGCTCTTCAGGATGTCAGCTTCATCGGTACCCAGATCACTGAGAATGCGCTGCTGGTCATCCAACAGTTTCTTTCTGACGGCCCGTAGTGCGTGCCTGTAACGTCTGAGCTCGTTGTGCAGCGCACTCGGTCGAACATGATACTTCGGGACCGTTATCTTACCCGGGTCGCTCACGATTGCCTTGTCGAGCTCGATACCGTCAACGACACCGTCTCCGCGAAGTGTGCGCACATGTCTAATAGACTTTGTCACGATGGGAAATCTCCGAAAAAATACACCTGGTTTCTCAATTTTAAAGGAAATCTGTTGTATGTCAAAGCATAATAGATATAGGGATAGGAGTTACCCGAAAATGTCAGCGTTCAAGTAAACTATACAACAATGTCGAAGATAGGGTAAAATTGACCTGGGGTGCTATGGCGAGAAAGATCGAACAGCAGGATAAACGTTTACTGAGGATATATCAGAGGCTTTTCAGGTACACCGATGAAATAGTGCTCGTCCTTACTGAAGACGGTGATATCCTGGAAACCAATATGAAGGTTGAGTCCTATTTTCCTGAAACAATAGCAGGTAGGAACATAGAGTCACTCTTTGAAGGTATAGAATTATCGCTGTCTTCCCTCTTCGAATCGGAAGTGATACAGACGGTCATTGCCCGAACTCAGCACAGCTCTGAGAGAAAATACACCTTCCTTCTCTCATTTATCCCCGTCAGCAGCAGCTCAGAGAACAGGGAAATAATGGTTATCGGCAAAGACCTGAGTGAGATCGAGAATTACAGGGAGCAGGTCGAGTCGCTGCACTCCCGTGTACGTGAGCTGGAAGAGGAAAAAGAACTCACCGGCAAGGCTAAAAACGGTAAGGACAAAACTCTTGCTCTCGCAAATGCGCTGAAAAAGCTCGAGAGAACCAAGGGGGAGCTGGAAAAGATAAACCTTACACTCACCAACGAACTCGAGCTGGCTGCTGCCCTGCAAAAATCGCTGGTTCCACACAAATTACCTGATGACCGATATCTGCAATTCGCATTTCACTATGAACCGATGCAGTTTGTGGGTGGTGACTACTATGATGTCATGGACCTGGGAGATGGGAAAAAAGGCCTGATTATCGCAGATGTGTCAGGACACGGCGTTTCTTCGGCTTTCATAGCCGCAATGCTGAAAATATCCTTCCTCAACTATGCACAAATGCTGCATTCACCGGCATCGGTATTGACGAAACTGAACGAGGAGTACTGCGAGGTAATACAGACAGGGGATTTTGTGACGGTGTTTTACGCTGTCATCGATCCTCCTAAAAACAGAGTGACCTACTGCGGCGCAGGTCATCCGAAACCTCTATTCCTGCACAGAAAGAGCAGAACGATTGAACTCCTTTCATCGGAGGGCTTCTTCATTGGTATGTTCGATCAGGCTGAGTACATGGACAAGGTCGTAGAGATGCAAAAAGGTGATCGATTCATGGTGTTTACCGATGGGATCATCGAGGCCTATTCCGACGAGAGGGGAGAACAGTTCGGTGAGAAGAGGCTCCTCGAGTGCTTTCAGGACTGCAGCGACGAACCGATTGATTGCGTAATCGAAAATATAATAGACCAGGTAAAAAATTTCATGAAGAAGAGTATCTTTTACGATGATCTTGCTATTGCTGCAGTGGAATACAAGTCAAAGTGAGCTACCTGTCAAAGCTCACCAACAAGAGGGTAGAACATGAAACTGAGTAAAATCAAGAAGACGATCGAGAAGATTCGTGAACTGCCGACATTGCCGCTCGTTGCAAACAAGATCAACGCGATACTTCATGACCCAAAATCGAGTGTTTCGGACCTTTCAAAAATCATTGAAAAGGACCAGAGTATAACCGCAAAGGTGCTCAAACTCGTCAACTCGGCACACTATGGTTTGCCCCAGAAGGTCAGCAATATAAACCGAGCAATAGCGCTGCTGGGTTACCGTAACATATACTATATCGTTATGACGCTTTCAGTCTTTGACACGTTGAAGAATCTCAAGAAAAGGAGTTTTGACAGGCGCAAGTTCTGGGTGCACTCCATCGCTGTGGGTATTCTGAGCCAGAAGCTTGCAAGGGAGTGCAACTTCCTCCTGGTGGATGATATCTTCACATCCGGGCTGCTGCACGATCTCGGTAAGGTTTTCCTTGATGGTTTCATGCATGAGGAGTTTGAAGCAATTATTCAAAAAGCAGAAAATGAGGGGATCTCCTATATCGATGCCGAGCATGAGCTGTTCGATGTCGACCATACCATGGTTGGTGAATGGATGGCTAGAGCCTGGATATTGCCCCTGCACGTCATTGCGGGAATCAAACATCATCACCATGAGGTCGAGAAGCGCAGCGGCCTCTCACTTTCACAGGACCCCTTTATCGACATCATTCGGCTCGCGGACATGAGTATAAAGGTCGGTAAGTTCGGCCACAGCGGCGACGGCTCGAAGCATCAACCAAAACTTGAGAAGGCACTTTTTCGTCGACTGCCCCTGACGAAAGATGACATGGAGCCGATCATTGCTGATCTTTCCAAGGATCTGAGTAAATCTGAAGAGCTGCTCAATCTGGCCCTCTAGAAACTCAGCTTTCTAAGTCCCTTCTCCTTTTATTTCTCAGAAGGAACCCTTCCTCCTGCCTACCGGAGACTACTGCGACCACCAGGTAGGTTCTCTGTCCCACCGATGTTTCTTTAATTCTGCAAGGAGGTCTTTGGTAAGCCCATTGCCGTCACTGGTGCCGATGTTCTGTCTGGCATGCTGTGCTTTCCGCATGCCGGGTATGATCGTGCTGACGGTTTCGTTGCAGAGTATGAACCGGAGCGCCATCTCCGCCATGGTCATTCCATTTGGAACGAGAGGACGCAGGCTGTCAGCATGCTCCACGCTCGATTCGAGGTTCTCGGGAACGAAGTAGGTGCTCCTCCAGTCATCTTCGGGCCACGTGGTGTCCTTTGTCAGGTTTCCGGTCAGTGTACCCTCATCGAAAGGAACGCGGGCAATAATCCCGATATCCATCTCTTTGCAGAGCGGGAAGAGCTGGTCCTCAGGGGCCTGATCAAAGATGTTATAGATGACCTGCACTGCGTCTATGTGACCTGTCTTGAGTGTCTGCAGGCAGTTGTTCTGTTCCCAGCGATTCACACTCACGCCCACCGCTCGGATTTTTCCCTGTTCTTTCAGTCTTGAAACAGCTTCCTGCCATCGCTCGTCCTCAGCCCAGCCGTCCTCCCAGACATGGAACTGTTGAAGGTCAATCGTATCAACACCAAGGTTTTTAAGGCTCTTTTCGGTATACTCGACTATATGGTCCGGAGGAAAGCATGCGTCAAGGGTGAACTCTCTCTTTGAAGGCCAGATAAAGTTCTTGGGCGGTATCTTCGTGGCAACGTATAATTGCTTGTCAGCGTGCCTCTTGAGCATCCTGTTTGCAATTGTTTCACTCAAGCCTTCGCTGTAAGCCCATGCTGTATCAAAAAAATTACACCCCAGTTCAACGGCAAGGTCCAGTGATGCATCCACTTCCTTTTCTTCGGATCCGGTCCATGAGGCAAGGCCCCACATGCCGTATCCTATTTCACTCACCTTCCACCCGGTTCTTCCAAAAATCCTGTATTTCATAAACGCCCTCCTTTCATCTCAGTGTTACTTTAACGACTGGGCAAAGGCCCTGTCAATGGTTTTCCGTTGCAGACTTGATTGAAATGACAGTATATTTGAGAGAATGAAGGACGCTGAGGTGCCATTTGCCAATCCTGCCAATATCATCACTATCGTCAGGATCATTCTCATACCCTTCTTTCTCATCGCACTTTTCGGGCAGAGCTTCCGATCACTGCTCGCAGCGCTTATCATTTTTACGGCGGCATCCCTGAGTGATTTTTTTGACGGCTTCATCGCCCGTCGGCGTGCCCTTCACACACGATTCGGCGAGTTCGCCGACCCACTGGCAGACAAACTTCTAGTGGGAAGTGCCTTTGTTGGTTTCCTGTTCTTTCCCTTTCTTCGCATACCCCCCTGGCTTGTTGCTCTCATTCTTCTACGGGAAATATTTGTTACTATTTTGAGAACAGTGGCAATCAGGAAGGGGAAAGAGATGAAAACGGAATACTCCGGTAAGATAAAGACCTTCTTCCAGATGGTGTCAGTTTTCATTATACTGATAGTTCTTGTGCTCGGAAAGTGGGTGTCTGAGAAGGGCCTGATTATGGGAAATAGGTCCGATGCCGGTTTCTGGGTACCTCTCTGTG
>JAGLSF010000065.1 GCA_023136305.1 Spirochaetota bacterium | reverse complement strand
GGGGTGGAAAACGTCTTTTCCTATGGTACCGGCCTCAGGGCTCTGGGGATGGGCAGTGCCTTTACGGCCATGACCGAAGACCCCTATCTTGGCTACTGGAATCCCGGAGCCATGGCATACAACCAATACATGGAGATCGCCGCTTTCGGCACACGCCTCATTGCCGACACCTACTATCTCTCGGCCTACTACACCCATCCGACAACGAGGTTCGGCACGCTCAGTTTTGGCGGCATCGGAGTGTATACCAATGGCATCGAATCCTATGACGAGAACGCGTCTCCCATCACAGATGCATCAACCTCCTATCTGCAGTATCAGCTTCTTCTCTCATACGGCTACGGATTCAAGTTTGGACTCGGTATCGGCGGGACGGCAAAGGTTGAACAGATCCGCATAACAGACTATAAGGGAGCGGGCGCAAGTTTTGATATCGGGGTGTACTACAATCCAAAGCCCATCCCGTGGCTCGCACTGGGAGCGGTGATTCAGGATGTGTATGGAACCGGTATCAAGCTGGTTGATCAATTCGAGCAGAACACGCGGATTTTCAAATTCGGTGTGGCCACCAACTTCCCGCTGGGAGAGAAATCACGACTCTCCCTTGCCCTTGACACACGGTTTTTCAAGGATAACTACAGCAGCAGTTCCGGGAACCTGATCTATGACTTCAGTTTTGGCAGCGAGGTAGCGTTCTTTGATGAAATGCTTGCGCTGAGGGCAGGTGTGGCCAATCTCAACCCGGGAGCAATTGCGCTGCCGTCGGGCCTCTCCTTCGGCATCGGTGTCCGCTTTATCGGCATTGGTGTCGATTATGCAATCTCTTTTGCCGATTCCGACTGGCAGGAGACCCTGGACCTGCTCATGCGCCTGGGTCTGAGCTACCGTTTCGGCAAGAGCATGGATGAACGCCGTCAGGCTGAAGCGCAGGACGTTCAGGACCAGATCAACGCCGCTATTGCGCAGGCAACCGAACAGTTTGACGAGGAAAGAAGGGCACTGCAGGAGGAGTACGATGCCGAGGCAAGCAGGATCAAACAGGGCTACGACGATCAGATTTCCGCAGTCATCAATGACAGCAAACTGACCATTGAGCAGAAGGAAGAGGTCATCAGCAATCTGGAGCAGCAGCGGGAGGCGGATATCAGTGCGATCACCGCTACATTGACAGGGCAGATAACCGGACTGAACAGACAGCTCGAAGAACAGAGAATAGGGTACGAACAGGCACTTCTGGACCTCGAAGCCCGATACGAGATCGAACAGCAGCAGCTCACCGATATCGCAGCACAGAAGTCAAGGCTCTACGCAGACGGCCTGCAGGCCTTCTCCGAGGGCAGATATGAGGATGCGGAAAGTGCATTCAGAGAGGTGTCAGCTCTCGATCCGGAATATTTGAAGGTAGAGGAATACATCGGCCGGTCACAGGCAATGCAGAAGGAGATCACCGACCAGCCCGACCAGATAAAGCAGCTCTACCGCGAAGGCCTCGATCTGTTTGTGAACAAGCAGTATCAGTCGGCTATTGATAAATGGGAGGAGATCCTGTCAATCGATCCCTACAACAAACTCGCAACGCAAAGCATTCAGGAAGCACAGCGAAGATTGAAAAAGCTCGAGGAGCTTGGCATCGAGGAAGGTGCACCCGGTTAGTAGATGCATAGTCATAAACGACAAGGGGTGTCTCTGAGAGGTACCCCTTTTTTTCTCTCACCTCACAGTACAGATCAATCCTATACGCTCATATATCTCAGCAGTAGGCCTGAACCAGCACATCGGTGGGCTCGAAGCCAAGATTCCCATAAATGTGCAATGCAGCCTCGTTGTTCTCATGCACAAAGAGTACAATGCGCTCATACCGCTTGAACAGCCGTGCCACATGGTATGACACCATGGAGTAGCCGTAGCCCCTTCCCCTATACTCCGGCAGTACATACACCGAACCGATCTGACAGCAGTTCTCGAATCGCGCGTTGATGCCGGCAAGGGCAACCGGGGTTTTGGCGTCAAAGATGGCAGTTATTTCACCACGCTGAATTTTCCTCTCCATGACCTTCAACACCTTTTTCCCGTCGATTTGGGCCTTTATGGCACCGACCTCCTCGATCTCGTACTGGATCTGCAGGGGAAGGAGAAGGGCGGCGTCACCGGCAGATGGAATCTCTCCCCTGTACCGAACCCGGGGCTTGAACCGGTCATGATCTATCTCCATGAAAATGAACCGGACGGTTTTTACGGGCCTGGTCCCACGGCCTGAAAAGTAGAGTGACACACTCCTCTCATCCCCGAAGAGCATCTCAGCCTTAGGGAAACCCTTTCCGATAAGAGTTGCCAGTTCCCGAACAACAAGGTGATCGGCTTCAGGCACAAGATACAGATGCAGGTACATGCTGTTTTTTGTATGCAGGATCCCTACAATCTCCTCTCCTGCATACAGGCAGTAGTTTTGAAAGTGGGAATGATGCACTCCGATGCCTTCGAGGATGTACATGTTGCATACCCCGGCCCTCTTCAGAAAGGAAACGCACTCATGTTCCCTATTTTTCCTTTCAACCCTGACCATTTTTACACTATTTTTCATATCGTCAATTCGCCGGTAATGTTATTATGGCTGAGCATCTACATACGGGAGATCTGTGCATCCCCATGAGTGGTAATCGATCAGAGAGGTTTTATGCCCACGGGCTTCAATTCGAATGCCTCAAATGCGGCACCTGCTGCACCGGTGCGCCCGGTTTTGTCTACCTCTCCAAAGGAGACATTGTCAGTATAGCAGAGTTTCTGAAAAAGGACAAAAGGACAATTATCCAACAGTACACCCGCCTGGTTTACATATTCGGAGAGAGGCGCCTGTCGCTCACCGAGAGGGCCAACTATGACTGTGTGTTCTGGAATAGGATGTGCACCATATACGAAGCCCGCCCCTACCAGTGCCGCTCCTTTCCCTTCTGGAAGCGTCACCTGATCTCATCGCGGGAGTGGGCAAGGGTGGGCGAAAGATGCCCCGGCATCAATCGGGGACATCTGTATGCAGCCTCACAGATCGAGCGCTTCGCCCGCGGTGCCCACAACTACAGCATTGATCGATTTATCTCAACGGATTTCGATTTCCCGTAAGTAATTGCACCGGGAAAGAGAAAAATGGACAGATTTCACCACATGTTGCCGATTATAGTACTATAATAAGAGATGAGTCAGAAACATGAGGAGGAGGGTTGTATGAAAAAGGTATATATATGTGCATTTGTTCTTGTGCTGTTCTTCGCAATTCACATTGCAGGTGCACAGACCATAGTCCGGTTAGGCGATCTGCCCAAAAGTGACTACTCTATCAATATCTATCAGGTATTTGGATTCCACGAGGGATATGAGGGCTACAAGCTGACCTATAGAGATAACCAAAACGAACCGCAGCATCTGTACCTTCCTATCGAGCTGCGCGACAAATACCGCATATACAAACCGCAGTCTGCAACAGGTGAGCAGCATTTCCTTATTGTGTGGAAAAAAGGTGAATATATCAAACGCGTCGAATGGTTCATGCCCAAAGCCATCAACTACGACCTGCCCAACTACGTGGTCAAGCCCTTCAATGACAACGACAAGGCAGTCTTTGAAAAGGTCGTTGCGAGCGGTGAACTCACGCTCGATGCGGAGATCAGCACCTCTGAACCCCAGATCAGGGCACCTGGCGGCGAATAAAACATCTCTTTAAACGGATGGGACATGAAAAACAAAAAGAAAAATCGGGTGAAATCTTTTTTAACTTCCACGGGCATGGGGGGTCTGCTCGTTATCCTCCCGGTCGCTGTCATCGTCATCATCTACAAGTGGGTATATGACCTCATAGGGGGATGGCTTGCACCGATAACTGAAAAAATCACCCGGGCTATTGGAATCGGTGAATTTGTCGCCATCATCATCGTCGTTGCAACCATTTTGATCGTCTGCTTCATTGTCGGACTGCTCCTCAAAACAGGCTTCATCCGTTTCTTCACCGAAAAGCTGGAGTCCAGAATCCTCAAAATCATACCGGGCTACTCAATCATCAGGGATGTGTTCAACCAGTTTCTGGGCAGGAACAAGATCTCTTTCGAGAAGGTTGCACTCGCACAGCCCTTTGAGGGTGGTGCCCTGCAAACCGCCTTTGTGGTGGATGAGCATGAGGACGGAAGCTATACGGTTTTCGTACCCACCGCACCGAATCCGATGGGTGGCATGGTCTATCATCTGAGCGAGGAGCGGGTCCACATCGTGGATGTGAGCGTATCAAAGGCCATGACCACGGTCGTTGCATGCGGGGCGGGTTCGAGCTCACTCGTGGAGGCACTTAAGAAGAAAAAGGGAGAAAGCACCGATTAGCCTGCAGCATGGAGATCTCTATAAAAGCGAATCAAGAAGTCCCTTGCCCCTATCCTCTATCTTCTCCCGTTGTTTCTGAAGCTCCTCTTCAGCCTCTCTCTGAATTCTCTCCTCCTCTGCCTTGACCCTGCTGTCAATTTCCTCCCGCTTCTGCTCAATGCGGGTGTGCTGCTCTATGAGCCGCCGTTCCGCCTCCCAGGTGGCCTTCTGCAGATAGGCTTCCCTCTCAGTAATGAGTGCTTCAACCTCGCTTCGGGCTGTACCGATCTCCCCCTCTATCCGCTCCGACAGCTCCTCCTGCACAGCCTGAAGCTCGTCAGACATCACCTGTTTCAAGCCGTCCAGCACGATGTCATCCAGGTTGCTCTCTATATCGAGCTTGAAATCATCCCCCCTCTGCCTGACCGATGCCGCAAGCTGTATCTCATCAATTCGGCGTACCATGGCCAGGCTCAGAGCGTAGAGCTCGTCATCCAGTGCATCGGGACGATGCAGGGTATCAAAGCCGACATCAGTTCCCCTGAACCCCAACTCAGCGAGAAAATTGGAACCCTCAAAATCGATCCGTCCCGTAACAGCTGCAACCCCTCCTGAAAGGGGGTATGCAAGGAAGGGAAAATCGGTGAGGGTACGCCCCTCGAGGGGAAATCCCTTCAGGGTGAGATCGAACTGCTCCTTCGGTACATCATCACGGCCGTCAATAACACCCGCAAAATCCAGTCCAGCCCCATCCGCGCGCGCTCCTCCGAGCTGAATCGTTGTGGGCCGGTCTATTTTTTGCTGATCGGAAACCACATGGAGCACCGTACCACCAATCCCGACACCCTGTGCAGTTTCTCCCGTCAGCCTGAGCCGCTGTATCCAGAAAAGGGGATAGTCCTGCTCGCGGGTAAATCGAATATCCTGTCCCGCACCTCGTGGTGGAAACTCCTTCGCCGGTATGTATTTGCCAACCTTCCGCGAATAGGTACGTACCCTGCCCACAATGTGCAGCACCTTCTCCATTCTGTTTGCAATACGCTCACCAAAGAGCATGGTGGCTATACCCTCTCGCGAGAGTTCCGGAAGCCCGGCCATGGCGAGTATGCGCTGATAATCCTCCTCGATCCATGCGTCGATTTCACCTTTCACGCCGGTGATGTCCGTCCGCTCCATGATCAGGTCGTCCCGTATCTGAGTTACTGTACGATAATAGTCCCTGTTCCGCTCTTCAATCGTTTGAAGCAGATCGTAGCTCGCCTTCGCCTCCTGCGGGGTGTCAATCTGGTCGATCTGAATGGAATCGATGTCACGCTCCAGCGTTACCATCTCAGGTTCTCCGGGAAGGTCCGCAATTCGTATCTCCCACTCATCATACTTTGAAACATACTGTTCCTTCAGGGCCTGGATTCGTTCCGGACTTTCCAGGGCCACCTCATCCCAGAGGCTGTCAACGTCAACAGTCCCCTGCAGTATGCCGAGATTCAGAAGTGGATAGCGCTCGATTTCTGCCATGATGTTCTGCTCAACCGACTGCACGACCTTCGACTGGCCCAGAGACTTCTGTTTCTTTCCGCCCGCAAGCGCACCGTCCGTCTTGCGGGGTGTCCCGAAGCGAAGGCCCTGTAGGTCGAAATCCTCGATGACGACCTTCCGCTTCATCAGTGGTTCGAGAGCCAGGTCGAAGGCACAGTGTCCGGTCTCGAAAAGATTGGTCCATGTATCATCGGGATCTGTCACTTTTAACCCCTCCCAGTTCAGGCTGAGATCGAGGGGGGAAAAATTAACGCGGGAAAACTCAACCTTTGCACCAATACTCCTGCTCCCGAATTTTTCCATCCGCCGCTCGAGCCAGCGGTCGGTAACAACGGAATTCAGGAAGATCACCAGTGCGGCAACGACGATGAGGAAAATGAGGCCCTGTTTTCTCATCAGCGTCCTCCCAGTTTTTCCACACCTGACATGAACCTGAATAGAGCGGATCCTTTTAGAATCTTTATGATCTTCCAGTTCTTTACTCTCTCCTGATACCCTTCCCTATACCCGATAATGAGCCGCTTGACTCCCCAGAACAGGGGAATTGCAAGCACTGCTGCGGCAATCAGGCCTCCCATGATGAGCGTGTTGTTGAACCGCGCAAAGGGCACGATACGCATGGAGGCCAGTGCTGTCCAGAAACCCTTCAGGCCCGGTATATCCGCGAGAACCCAGTAGCCCAGAGAGTGAAGCAGGGGGTCAGCAAGATACCCGATGAGCCTGAATATGAAGAGACCCACAATCGCCGCTGCCAGATTCACATTGACCAGGATGAGGATAAGGAAAAGGGGTGCGGCGAACAGGGTCTTGAAGGTGAGAAGCCCGAGCATCATCCCCAGCATGCACCCTCCTGCGATCTGTCGAGGGTCTTCACCTGATCTGAGGACTTTGATCAGCTTTGCCAGGAGCTTTAAAAAAATCATGAGTTTGGTCGGCAGCCTGTGGTAGATGTCTGTATCTCATTGTATCCTGAGAGCCCCTGTTATGCAATCTGAAAAAGGGAGAAATTACCCCGAAATGTTCTCGAGCACTTCGAAGAAATCTGGATAGGATATATGCACGCATTGGGCGTTTCTGATGATGCTCCTTCCCTTTGCAGCCAGGGCAATGATGGAAGCAGCCATGGCAATGCGGTGGTCTCCGAAGGTGTCCACCTCAGCGGGGCCACAACCGCTCCTGCCATGCACCGTGAAGCCGTCCTCCGCCTCTTCAATGTTCCCGTCAAAGGCACGCACCATATGAACGATACTTCTGATACGGTCGCTCTCCTTGACACGGAGCTCCTCCGCACCCTTGACCACAGTTTCACCGCGGGCAAAGAGGGCACAGGCAGCAAGGGCGGGGATCTCGTCGATGATGAGAGGAATCTCCCTTCCCCCTATCCTGACGCCGGAGAGTTTGGAATACCGCACATCTATATCCCCCGAAACCTCGGGGTACTCTTCCCGAACATGGGTTTCGATCCGCGCGCCCATACGCCTGAATACCTCGAGTATGTGGGCCCGTGTGGGGTTAAGGAGCACATTTTTGATCGTGACCGAGGAACCGGGTGTCACCAGTGCGGCTGCGATGAAGAATACTGCCGAGGATATATCGCCCGGTATGGCGAGCTCAAGCGGAGAGAGTTCCTTCCTGCCCGTGATGCGTATCTCATTGCCGCGCTGTGCGTTCTTGATGGCGATGGGACCGTCCATGTGCATGAGCATTCGCTCGGTGTGGTCCCTTGTCAATACGGGCTCGACAATCGCCGACCGACCCTCTGCGAAGAGCGCCGCGAGCATGAGTGAGGACTTGACCTGTGCGCTGGGAACAGGCACCCTGTAGTGAATGGGTGCAACCCTGCTGCCGGTGAGCGAAACGGGAAGTCGACCATCTGTGGCCCTTATGGACGCGCCGTGATCGTTGAGCGGTTCCACAACCCGCATCATGGGTCTGCGAAGGAGCGAGTCATCCCCTGTCAGCGTAACCTTTTTTCCTGCACCACTCAACAGGCCAATGAGAAGGCGTGCGGACGTGCCTGAATTTTCACAATCAATCTCAGGCAAACTTTCGGGAACCGCATCATCGAACCCCGCAATACCCGTACCATGGATCACCGCTTCACCCGCGTCCGTCCCGATGGTGATGCCCATTCGCTGAAAGGCCCGTATCGTGCTCCCCACATCCTGTGCTGTAGACAGACCACGTATCCTGCTTGTGCCCGATGCGAGACAGCCTAGTATCACCGCACGATGGGATACGGACTTGTCCCCCGGTACCTGCAGTGTTCCGCGCAGGGCTCTCTTCCCATCAATAATTACGTCCATCAATCGCCTTCACCATCATCTTCAACCCTGTACGAGGCCTTGAACAGGGCCCGGTATACGGCGGTGAGAAAATCCCGCGTTTCTCTCTCGGAAACGGAACGCGTAACACGAGTCAGGATCTCCCCTTCACGCTCGGGCTGCACGACCTCCAGCCCCTGCTTCCTCTTCAACCGGCCCACCAGCTTCACGAGGGTGAGTCTTTTTTTTAAAAGCCTTACGACCCGCCGGTCAATCCTGTCTATCGCGGACCGATATCGCAGTAACCCTCTCTCCATGTACCTATCCCGCTCTCACGTAATCTGTTCTCATGTATCCAGTAGAAGATAAGGGCAAGCTCATGACGTGGTAAATAATTTTTCTTAACCCGCCTCCCCGGATGATTATATTAAGAGAACAAAATCAAGTGTAAGGGCAACTGATTGCAGTGCAGACATACTATCAATGAAAAGGCGGGAGGGAAAAATGAAAAAGCGCACGCTGGGGAAAACAGGATGGAAGATAACAGAGATCTCCCTCGGAACCTGGCAGCTTGGAGGCAGGTGGGGTGAAAAGTTCAATGCTGATGAGGCCCGGGAAACGGTACGCACGGCTATCGACAGGGGGACCAACTTCATCGATACGGCCGATGTGTACAGCGAGGGCCTAAGTGAAAACATGGTCGGTCAGGTGGTAAAGGAGTATAAAGAACGGATCTATGTGGCGACAAAATGCGGCAGGAGGCTTAGGCCCCATGTCACTGAAGGCTACAACGACGGGAATATCCGTAAATTCGTGGAGGACAGCCTGAAGAACATGAAGGTGGACACCATCGACCTCATTCAGCTTCACTGCCCACCCACAGACGTCTACTATAATCCCGATGTTTTCAAAACACTCGAATCCCTCGTCGAGGAGGGGAAACTTTTATATTACGGTGTAAGTGTGGAAAAGGTGGAACAGGCCCTCAAGGCGATCGAATATCCGAAGTGT
>JAGLSF010000064.1 GCA_023136305.1 Spirochaetota bacterium | reverse complement strand
CTTTTCGTTCAGGCACTAACTAACAACAATCATGCAAAATCCAGTGTCATAGGATTTATGAGTATTCTTCAAATATGACAGGAATCTCTTCGAAGAAGTTTCAAAGATCATATTTTCAATCCAGGTTACGATTCCGCACAGGCCGGAACACTGATGGCTACGCCAGGCTTACCCTCCCTCTAGTTCTCCGTTGGCGGCTCGAGTTCTTCCTGTTCGAGAAGGTTGCCCCATTTCGTGCGCTCACTCATCTCGAGCCTGACATCTTCGGCGATGAAGTCGTTGCCCTGGCGGATTTCCCACCCGCCTCCCAGTGCCTTGTACATGGTAACCAAACTTATGGCAACCAGACCGTTAGCCGACACATAGGCATCCTGCTGTTCGGCAAGGAAGCGCTGCGTATCGAGCACCCTCTGAAAATCAACGAGACCCTCGCTGTACTGAAGCATGGAAAGATCAACGGCCCTCAGTGATGACTTTACACTTTCAGACAGATATCCCTCCCGCTCGCGTGTCTTGAGAAAGGAAACCATGGCATCTTCGACTTCACGGTGTGCACTGAGTACAGTATTCTCATACTCGAGAACCAGCGCCTGGAAGCGGGCATCCTGTACACGCACCTTGTTCCTGATACGTCCATAGTTGAGCACGTTCCACCTGAGAGCCGGTCCGGTGAAGAACTCGATACTGTCACCCGAGAATAAGTCGCCCAAATCCTGCGAACGCAGGCCGATACTCCCGAACAGGGCAAACTGCGGGTAGAGCTCCGACTGTGCAATCCCGATCCTCGCACTCTGCACGGCAAGCTGACGCTCTGCAAACCTGATATCCGGACGCCTGCGCATAAGCTCGGCGGGAATTCCGGCTGCCACCTGTGAAGGAGCTGTTGGAATGGGTTTGGGTTGGCTGACCATATGGTCAATAGTGCCCGGCATAACCCCGAGCAGTATGGCAAGGCCGTTTTTTGTCCGCGCATATGCTGCCTCGAGCTGTGGCACCAGCGCCTCCGTGCCCTTGAGCAATGACCGTGCCTGCTGCACATCGAGATCGGTGACGATTCCTCCCTCAAACTGAGCTTCAGTGATCTGCAGGGACCGCGCCTGAATCTGCACATTCTGATGGGCCACTTCAATACGCCCCTCGAGGGTACGGATGAGCACATAGGCCCGTGCGACCTCTGCGGTGAGGATCACGAGTATATCGTCATAGTTCGCGATGGAAGCCTCGAGATTCGCCTTCCCCGATTCGATCGCACTTCTGTACTTGCCCCATACATCGAGTTCCCAGCCCACATCGAAACCGAGGCCCCACTCACTGTAAGAGGTGTCGATGACAGAGGGGTCCACGTTGGAAGCATTTTCACTCAGATTCGAGTACTTGTATATGGCGTCGAGCCGCTGCTGCTGCGGCCAGAGGCTTCCCTTGACAATGCCGAGTTCTGCACGGGCTTCAGCGATGCGCACGCCCGCAGCCTGCAGCGTGAGGTTCTGCCGGTATGCAGCATCGATGAGCTGGTTCAGTACCGGGTCCTGGAATACGAGCCACCACTCCCCAAGTTCAGCCTGCTCCTGTGAAATCGTCCGATCATCCTTCTCCTGCCACGCCCCGGCTTCCGGCACATCCGGCTCCACATAGCTGGGCCCAACACTCACACATCCGGAAAAGATGAAAAGCAGGAGCCCGCTTGCTGCGAGAGGGATGATAAGGAGAATTTTTAATCTTTTCTTGCGATGAGAGGAAATGCACATATATCGTACTCCTTTACGAGAGAATGTTACTGCAGTGAATTCTATACTGGTTGCAGATTAACTGCTCGCTTTCTCCTTTTCAGGCGAAGGAATCTTGTAAAAGGTCGCGTAGAGCACGGGCACGAGCACCATGGTGATAATCGTGCCAATAGTCAGACCGGCCATGATGGTCACCGCCATGCTCACCCAGAACACGTCGGGAAGCAGGGGAGCCACACCCAGTACCGTGGTACCTGCAGCAAGCACAACTGGCCGAAGCCTTGCAAGCGTTGAATCCACCACCGCCCGGTAGCGATCCTTGCCCGCATTGATCTCGAGCCGTATCTGGTCGAGCAGAACGATGGCGCTCTTGATCATCATCCCCATGAGACTCAGCATGCCGAGGAGCGACATGAATCCGAAGGGTATCCTGGTTCCAAGGAGGCCAACGGTAACCCCCACAATGACAAAGGGCAAAACCACGATGATGATGATAGTCGGTTTCACCTCGCTGAACAGTAAAATGATGATGAAGAGGATGATGATGATTGTTGGTACGAGCCCCGGTATGAGGGAGGACTGTGACCTGGTCGAAGACTCGTACTCACCTCTCCACTCGAGGCTGTACCCCGGCGGCAGGTCGATGGCGTTGAACTGATCGATCACATCACCGTACAGCGTCGGAAAGGTCTCTCCCACTGCAGGTGTGGCCTGCACCGTCACGGCCCTGCGCCGGCTGTATCGCCAGATCGTGCCATACTCGAATCCTGTTTTGATGTCCCTGGTGACCTGGGACAGGGGCAGCGTGCGTGTTGAAAATGAGGGCCGTATCTGAAGGAAGGGCAGGTTTGCTACATTCCTTCGCTCAGCCTCGGTGTGACGCATAAGGATAGGGATGAGGTCATCGCGCTCCCGGTACAGTCCGATGAGCAGGCCGTCGAAGGCGCGCTTCGTTGCCTGGGCAATGTCCTCACGGGAAGTGCCGGTCCAGCGGCCCCGTTCCTGCGAGTACTCGGGTACCACGGTTTTAGTGCGCTGTCGCCAGTCAACCCGTACATACCCCGCATAGGGGCTCGCCTCGGTGATCTCCTTGCCCTGTCGTGCCAGCTCCCAGAGCACTGCGGGATCTGCCTCAGCCGGCCCACTGAAGCGTGCCTCGAACTTCCACTTGAGACCCGGGCCCACGAGGTACTTGATGATGGGCACCTGCTCATCGGGATAGTTGATGCTGAAGTAGTCCTCCAACTCATCGCTAAGCCCGTCTATCTCCTTGTATTCATAGACCGTGACAACGAGCTCCCCGTAGGAGGGGTTTGCGGGATCCGATTCCACGGGAAGATAGAAACGGGGCGGCCCGGCCCCGATGAATGCACTTACGTCCTTCACACGGGGATCGTCCAGAAGCATCCTTTCAACAGGCTCCAGGTCCTCGGCCGTCTGCTGTATGCGCGTCCCTTCGGTTGCCCAGAAATCGATCATGAACTGCGGGCGCGATGAGTCGGGGAAGAAGAGCTGTTCCACCTGACCGAATCCCAGAAACCCGGCAATGAAAATGGCTGCAAAAACGACTAGGGTGATCCATCGTCTCCGTATGGTCCCGTGGAGCACCTTTTTAAAGAAGCCGAAGAACTTCCCGCCGTACTCATCATCACTATCCTTATCCTTCTTCTTCGGTTCCTTCATCATGGCCATGCACTGAAGAGGGGTTACCATCATGGAGACCAGCCAGCTCACCATCAAAGCAATGGCAACCACGGTGAAGAGGGATGCGCAGTACTCGCCCACGCTCTCGGTTGATGAGTATATGGGGAAAAAGGCCATAACCGCAATGACCGTCGCGCCGAGAAGCGGCCAGGCTGGCTGTGACGCCGACTCAATGGCTGCCTGCTTGGGATCCATTCCCCGCTTCGTGCGGACCATATACCCGTCGGCAACCACAATGGCATTGTCCACCATCATGCCCAGGGCGATGATGAGCGCACCGAGGGACATGCGGTGGAGGTCAATATTCATCAGACCCATGACTAGAAAGGTGCCGAGAATGGTGAGTACAAGCGCCGATCCGATGACCACAGCCATGCGCCAGCCCATGGCCAGGGTGAGCACCACGAGCACGATGAGCATCGCCTGGAGAAAGCTGATGAGAAAGCCGTTCACTGCCCTGCTCACCTCGTCCGACTGCCAGGCAACCTTGTGAATCTCGATGCCGACGGGCAGGAGGGGCTCGAGCTCAGCGCGTCGCCGGTCAACCCTCTTTCCCACCTCGACGATGTTCTCTCCCTGTACGTTGGAAATGGATATGGCAATAGCCATCTCCCCGTTGAAACGCATGATCTGGGCGGGCGGGTCGCGGTACCCGAAACGTACCTTGCCTATGTCCCGGATGCGGATGAGCTCCTCCACCCGGCCGAAGGTTTCTCCGAAGTCCCTGTTCTGCAGGGTGTCGAGCAGGGTCGGACGAATGGCAAGGTCACCGATGTCCTCCGGGGAGGTGAATGCACCGGTAGGTGTCACACGAATACGTTCCCTCCCAACCTCAACATAACCAGCATCCACCACCGTGTTCTGCTGGCTGAGCGTTTCCTTGATGGTCTCCTCACTGATGCCAAGAGCAGCGAGCTGTGTCTGCGACACGTCGAGATAGATGGCCTTGTCCTGCACGCCCCAGAGATCAACACGGGCCACACCTTCGACCAGACTCAGCTCCTTGCGCAGAGTCTTGACGTATTCCTCGAGTTCGGCATAGGTAAACCCTTCGCTTGTTACGGCATAGAGCAGGCCGAACACGTCGCCAAAGTCGTCCCTCACCACCGGCCGCCCTGCACCAGGCGGAAGCTGGCTTTCGACATTTCGGATCTTACGGCGGAGCTCATCCCAGATCTGTGGCATGATTTCAGGTTTGTACTTGGGCTCAATGTCTACATAGATTGTCGACATCCCAGGCTTCGAGAAGGAGCGCACGCGCCAGAGCTGGGGCATCTCCTGTATGGCAAGCTCGATGCGGTCGGTCACCTCGAGCTCCACCTCATAGGCGCTGGCACCCGGATAGCTGGTAACCACCACAGCAGTCTTTATGGTGAAGTCGGGATCTTCGAGCTGGCCCAGGTTGAAATAGGCAAGTATACCGCCCGCGACAAGAATGATGACGATGAAGTAGGTAACAACCGGTTTTTCGACTGCGAATTTGGTGAGGTTCATGAAGATACCTCCCCAGCCTTCTCGCCAAGAATGCGAACCTCCTGTCCCTCCTCCAGATAATGAACACCAGCCGTGGCGATCCACTCGCCGGCTTCGAGGCCCTGCAGGATAGTGATGCCATAGTCCGTCAGCTTGCCGAGCTGCACCTCCCGTTTGTGAACGGTTTTGGCAGTGAGATCGATCACCCACACATATGACAGACCTGTCTCGTCAGAGAATACAGCTGTGGTGGGAACCTCCATGAGCGGTTCCTGCTGTTCCTCGGGAAGCACCACGTTACCCGTCAGCTCCCCGGTCATACCGGCCAGTATGGTGGCCCCCTCTGGCTGCTCCATGATAAAGGTGACCGGATAGGTCCGTGTGGTGGTCGACGCCTCGGTGCCGATCTCCTTCACTTCGGCTGGAATCACAAGCCCCGGAAAGGCATCAAACCGCGCCTGAATATTCTGTACGTAAGGGATATAGGAGATGATGTTCTCGGGCACATCCACGGTCATCTCCACATGGGTAGGGTCGAGGAGGCGGAGTATGATCTGTTTGGCCTGCACCTCTTCGTAGTTTTCCACATAGGTTGCAACAATGGTGCCGCTGAAAGGTGCCCGCATGTAGGTGTAGTCGAGCTGGTCCCTCGCTGCATCAATGTCAGCCTCGAGAGCAATTAAATCTGCCTGTGCCTTGTCCATCTCCTGGCGCTTGCGGTCCACCATGGACTCGCTGATTGCCGCAGGGTCCTGCTCTCGTATACGCACGACACGTCCGTATTCGGCCTCAGCGAACTGAATTGCCGCTTCAGCCTTGCCGAGCTGCCCTTCCGCATTCCTGAGATTGACCTCGAAATCACGGGGGTCGATACGCGCGAGCAGCTGCCCCTTCTTCACCTCGTCTCCGACCTGTACGGGGAATTCTGTGAGAGGGCCTTCAACACGGAAGGAGAGATTCACCTCCTGTGACGCAGACGCGCGACCGGGAAGCCAGCGCTGCGATATGCCCGCCACATCCCCCACCTTCATCGCCCTGACAGGGCGCGGCACATATAACTGCTCCACCTCTTTCTGACATCCCACGAAGAGGAGAATACCCGACAGGAGAAATATTGAGAATAGGAGTAACTTTTTCATCTCTTGGCACCTTTCGTATTGAAGGATAAAAAACGAGTGTATAGTGTAAAAAAAATCCACTGATGAAATGATTATAAATGAATGGGAGAAGGGGTCAAGGGAATTTGTACTTTACTGCACAGATTAGAACTGATATTCAAAGCGAATCTCGAGATAGTCGTTGTCGCCAAACTGGCCGAACTAGGTCTCAGGGTCGCCTCCGTATTCCAGGTACGTAATCGACATGGTCATGTCGTCCCGAAGGGAGAATTCGATCTCAGGCCAGATGATTTGAATCACGTATGACCCGATACGAACTATGTGACCTGTTCCCGAGCGTTTTGTTCGGCCCGCTTGGCAGCGAGCATGTCCTTCACCTTCATGAGGCGGGTCAAATTTGCCCGTTCCATCTCTGCGAGCTTCATGGTGATATACTTGATGGTGTCGGTTATGTTGGGGATGATTATATACTCGAGCGCGTTGACCCGCCTGCGGGTCTTCTCGATCTCCTCGGCAAGGAGAATGGAAGCCTTCTCGAGCTCCGCGAGCTTGAGAAGGGTCTGCAGCATCTCACCGTACTTTCGAACGCTCCGGTCCACGAGCACCGAGCTCCGGGCATCGCCGTAATCGAAGGGGTCACCGATGATCTCCACCTCGAATTCAGGGACCTTGAGGTTCATGATCTGCTTGGTCCTGGACTTCACATCCGTGTGCGCACCTGGCATGGAGAAAAGGCTTTCTATACTGGCTCCGCCCACAACACCCTCGGCAAGGGAGAAGCTCTGATACACGGCCTGAATATCCCTGTCAGCCTGTATACGGAGTTCCTTTGTGTCCTCAATAATTTCCAGGAAGTTCCGTACGAGCTCGTCCTGCTTGTCCTTGAGAAGCTTGTGGCCCTTCTGGGCAAGCACGAGCCGCTTCTTCAGCCGCTGAAGCTCCTGCCTCGTGGGGTTGATAGCAAGAATCATGAAACCCTCTCTGATAACGGGGACACATAACTTAACTCTTATAAGTATGGTGTCCCCATAATTAAGTGAGCTGTCACCATAATTACTGGGCCGCTTTTTTAAAGCGGGGTAGATACTTATCCAGAAACTCGGGACGAATACGCTTGAGCTCCACCGTGGGCAGCACGGAGAGAAGCTCCCACCCAAGGTTCAATGTGAATTTAATGTCCCGGTCTTCCATCTCCCCCTGCGCAATGTACTTGCGCTCGAAATTCTCTGCAAACTTGTAGAATATGCGGTCGATATCCGACAGTGCAGCCTCGCCGAGTATAACTTCGAGCTCCCGTGCCTCGAGACCCCGCGCATAGGCGGCAAAAAGCTGGTTGAACACGTCTGCATGGTCCTCCCTGGTCTTCCCTTCGCCGATTCCCTTGTCCTTGAGTCTGGACAGGGACTGCAGTACGTCCACCGGCGGATATATGCCGCGGCGGTGCAGTGCCCTTGAAAACACGATCTGTCCCTCGGTGATATAGCCGGTCAGGTCAGGGATGGGATGGGTCTTGTCGTCCTCCGGCATGGTCAATACCGGGATCTGGGTTATGGATCCCGCTTTTCCCTTGATACGCCCCGCCCTCTCATATATGGATGCCAGGTCGGTGTACAGGTAGCCGGGGTAGCCGCGTCGGCCAGGCACCTCCTGGCGTGCCGCCGACACCTCGCGCAGCGCCTCGCAGTAGTTGGTCATGTCCGTGAGGATGACGAGCACGTGCATGTCTTTCTCGAATGCCAGATACTCCGCAGCCGTGAGAGCAAGCCGCGGGGTTGCTAACCGCTCGACGGCCGGGTCGTCCGCAAGGTTGATGAACAGTACTGTACGTTCTATGGCCCCGGTGCGCTGAAAGTCATTTCTGAAAAACTGCGCCTCTTCGAAGGTGATGCCCATGGCGGCAAACACCACGGCAAACTCCCCCTCGGTTCCAAGCACCTTTGCCTGCCGTGCTATCTGCGCAGCCATACGAGCATGGGGCAGGCCGGTAACAGAAAAGATGGGTAGCTTCTGCCCTCGCACCAGGGTGTTGAGACCGTCAATGGTCGAAAATCCGGTCTGTATGAACTCGGAAGGATAGTCGCGCGCATAGGGGTTGATGGGCGAGGAGTTGATGTCGAGCCTTTTCTCGGGAATGATCCTGGGGCCGTCGTCGATCGGGCGCCCCTGTCCGTCAAACACCCGCCCCAGTATGTCGTCGGACACGTCGAGCTCCATACCCTTGTTCTTGAAGCGCACCTTCGTATTGAACACGTTGACCCCCACCACGCCTTCAAAGAGCTGAATGAGCGCAAGGTCCCTGTTCACCTCCAGTACTCGCCCGTTCCTGATCTCACCGCTCGGCAGTTCTATCTCAACGAGTTCCTCATACTTGACGCCCTCCACCTCCCCGACGAGCATGAGCGGACCGGCGACTTCTCTGATGGTATTGTACTCTTTTATCATTTACGCCTCCTGGGCCACCTTCTCCTTGAGTTCCTCGAAACCCTTGCTGATTTCATCCTTTATCTTATCGATGTCCCCCATCTTGTCCTCGTGGATGAACTTCGCCCGGGCAATGGTTTCCCTTACGGGCAGAGCTGCAATATCACGAATATTCACTCCCTGCTCCAGTGCGTCCTTGCCGAGCTGATGGAAGAACTTGATGAGCTCCATCAACTTCGACATCTTCTGAAAGGAGGTGTAGGTATCTATCTCGTGGAATGCGTTCTGATGGAGAAAATCCTCACGTATGGACCGGGCAGTTTCCATGATGAGGCGGTTGTCCGATGAGAGAGCGTCGAGGCCAACAAGGCGCACGATCTCCTCGAGCTCCGCTTCCTGCTGAAGAATGGACATGGCATCGTCGATGGATTGCACCCACTCCTCACCATACTTTTTCAGGAAAAAGTCCCGCAGGTTTGTGTTGTAGAGCGAATAGCTTGTAAGCCAGCTGATAGCCGGGAAGTGCCTCCTGTATGCGAGCTTGTCCTCCAGGCTCCAGAACACCCTTACCACACGCAGTGTGGCCTGAACGACCGGGTCCGACAGATCGCCGCCCGGGGGTGATACCGCACCAATCGCGCTCAGGGCTCCAATCCGCTCGTCAGAGCCGAGACACACCACCTTACCGGCACGCTCGTAGAACTCCGCAATGCGTGTACCCAGATAGGCCGGATACCCCTCCTCACCGGGCATCTCCTCGA
>JAGLSF010000063.1 GCA_023136305.1 Spirochaetota bacterium | reverse complement strand
GAATTGTTTAGGAAAAAACCATTAGGTAAGCGATAACAACTTAACTTGATTGAAAGTAGACTTACCTATTTTTTTGTTGACAAAGGAATGAATATGTAGGGAGAATGGAATTGCTATGAAAGGTATGGTTTTCAAACTCGTCACACCCGTGCTTCTCCTGTGTATGCTCATACCCATAGTCGCTTCGGCAGTCAATTACAGAAACGAGCGTGAGAGGCTGGTCAGGAATCACATCATCGGTGCGGGCATTAAGGACACCGAGACCATCAGAAGCATGCGTACCGTGCCCCGTGAGAAGTTCGTACCCACGGAGCTTCGGAAACATGCCTATGCAAACCAACCTCTCCCCATCGGCTACGGCCAGACCATTTCTCAGCCCTATATCGTGGCCCTCATGACTGAACTTCTTTCGGTCGATGAGGATGACCGGGTGCTCGAGATCGGGACAGGATCGGGATATCAGGCCGCCATCCTTGCAGTCATTGCCCAAGAGGTTTTCACCATCGAGATCATCGAGCCCCTCGGCATCGCCGCCAGTAAGAAGCTGACAGAACTCGGATACGGGAACATCCACACGAGGATCGGTGACGGGTATTACGGCTGGGAAGAGCAGGCCCCCTTCGATGCCATCATCGTCACTGCAGCTGCCGACCACATCCCTCCGCCGCTGCTGAAGCAGCTCAGTCCGGGCGGCAGAATGTGCATACCCGTGGGACAGCCCTACTTCCCGCAGGTACTGAAGCTCGTCACCAGGGACAGGGAGGGAAATTTCACGGTGCGGGACATCCTTCCGGTTCAATTCGTGCCATTCACAAGGGCTGATGAATAGGAAACCCTATCACCTCGCCCTGTTTTTCATCTCCGCCGCCCTTCTGTCCTTTGAAATTTCCCTCATGCGCATGCTCAGAGTCGAAGGCTTCGGCAACTTCACATACGGGGCAATCGCCCTTGCCCTCACCGGTTTCGGTGCAAGCGGAACGATTCTTTCACTTTTCAGGAACAGAATCAGGGCTTTAGAACACCACCTTTCCTTCTGGTCTCCCGTTCTCTTCTGCCTCTTCCTCGGCTTCGGGTTCTGGTGCTCCACGCTGGTGGAATTCGACGCGCTCAGAATTCTGTGGGACAGGAATCAGGTATTCCGCCTGCTTCTTCGCTACCTGCTCTACACAATCCCCTTCATAACCGGCTCCGCATTTGTGGTGCTGTCGTTTTCCATCGGCAGCCCCGGGAGGGTCTATGCATTCAACCTCACTGGCTCGGGCTTCGGGGTCATGCTCATCCTTGTCAGCCTCCACTTCATCTCTCCTTCACGCATACTGGCAGTACCCATGTTTTTGGCGCTGCTCAGCGTGCTCTTCAGTGGCTTCGCCTTTTCCGGTCTGTCGGTAAAACGGTATCTCTGTCTTCCGCTCATAGCCGCGGGTATTATTCTCCTCTCTATGGGCGATATACACATACTCCCCTTTAAGGGAAGGGAAATGGCACTCAATCTGCCCGATGCACAGATCGTGGAGCAGCATCTCAGCCCCTACGGTACAATCGAAATTATCAGTTCAGAGAAGATACGGATTGCACCCGGTCTCTCCCTCACCTTCGAAGCTGAACTGCCGGAGCAGCACGCCCTGTATATTGACGGAGATTTTCTCTCCTCCATCGACCGGATTACCAGCCTGTCCTCCATGGACTATCTGCTCTTCACCACACAACAAGCGGTCTATCAGCTACACGAGAAGCCCGCGGTGTTCATATCGGGGCTGGGGGGAGGCACACCGGTGGAGCGCGGTTTCAGAAGCGGAGCTCGCGAAATCACCGCAGCCGAGGAAAATCCCTATCTACCGGAACTGCTCAGGGGGCCATTCAGCAGTTTTACCGGCGGTCTCTTCAACAGGCCGGAGATCACCCTTACCTCGAAAGCGGGGAGAAGTTTTCTCTACGGTTCGGGGAGCCGGTGGGACATCATTGACATCCCGGAAAACACCCTCGCCTCGTCAATCGGCGGCATCTACGCGGCTGACAGCGACTACAGGCTCACCGTACAGGCCTTCGGGGAGTACCTCGAGGCACTGGGGGAGGAAGGCACCCTTTCGGCGACCGTCGCATTGAAGCAGCCTCCGAGAAACCTCCCAAAGCTCACCGCAACGGCTATGGCCGCGTTGAAAAAGCGCAGCAAAATGCCGGCACAGTGCATCGTAATTATACGAAGCTGGGCCTCGGGGACTGTTCTGGTAAAGAAACGGCCCTTCACCCCCGGGGAGATCAGCCGTATCAGGGGCTTCTGCGAAGCCATGCGCTTCGACCTCGTCTACTATCCCGGCATGCAGCCCGGAGAGGCAAACCGCTTCAATATCGTGCAGGACCGTATATACCACAGCACGGTTGTACCCATAATCAGGGGGGAACGCCCATTCAGCAGTCAGTACGTATTCAACATAACACCCGCCACTGATGACAGGCCCTACTTCTCCTACTTTTTCAGAATCGGTAAGCTTCACCATCTGTTCAGGGAGACGGGGAAGCAGTGGCTCTTTGTCGTTGAAGGGGGATACATCGTTCTCTTCGCCACATTCATAGCCACACTCCTGCTCGCCGCTCTGTTCATCCTGCTTCCGCCGCTCTGCCTGCACTGGAAGGTCACGGGCATCCGTACAGAAGTGCTCATGTATTTCAGCATGATCGCCCTCGCCTTCATGTTCATCGAGATACTCCTCATGCAGAAATTCCGGCGCTACATAGCCAACCCCCTCTACTCCAGCTCGCTGATTATTGCGACACTGCTCATATGTACGGGAATCGCAAGCTTTTTCTCAGATCGCATAAAACGCAGGAAAAGGTCACTCACCCTGGCACTCACAGCCCTGACCGTCTATTTCACGATACTCCTCCTCATGTTCGAATCGCTCTTCCCCCATCTCATGAGAGGCCCCCGT
This sequence comes from Spirochaetota bacterium, assembly GCA_023136305.1. GTDB lineage: Bacteria > Spirochaetota > B62-G9 > B62-G9 > DRHN01 > JAGLSF01. The sequence goes on along the minus strand of JAGLSF010000063.1, from coordinate 6,356 downwards.
ATCCTTGAGATCATCGTTCCCATACTCTCTACGGCACCATTGGGTCTGCTCATGGGGCTTTTCTTCCCCCTGGGCATGTCCGGTTTGAAGGAGACCGACGCCGGTGCGCTGCCGTGGGCATGGTCAATTAACGGGTTCTTTTCCGTGATCGCGTCGAGCGGGGCAGTGCTGCTGACATCGAATGCGGGTCTACTGGTCACCGCTGTAATTGCAGTGATCTGCTACTGGGTCGGGCTCTTCTTTTTTCCGGACATGCGCGGCAGGGTGTGATCAGTATGCCTTTTCGAGAATGGCCATGAGATGCTCAAAGGAGGCCTTTCGCGGAACGCTGTTGATATCCTCGAAGCGGATAGCCACCTCAGCAGCCTCGGCAAGATCATCCTTCTTGAGGCCGAGCTGCCGTATCCTCTGATAAAGCTCGATTCCCATACCTTCCTTGAACTCCTTTATGGCCTCGATCGCCATGAAGGCAGCTTCGGTTTCCGGCCTGGTTGAGGTGTCCTTCCCCATGACCCGCGCAATCTTTGCAAAGCGCGATGCGGAAACCGAAAGGTTGAAATCAACCATAAATGGCAGGAAAATGGAGGAAACGACTGCTTTCGATATCCTGCTCTTTCCGTTCATACCCATGCTGAGTGCAAAACTGATACCGAAGCCTGTGATGATGTTGGTCATGGCAGTGAAAAGCCCTGCGGTGCAGAGTTTCTCCCTGATGGTCACATCGTGCGGATTCTTGATGTAGTTCTGAAGGTTGTAATACACCGTCTCAACGCCCCTCAGCAGCACAGGTTCAACGAGGGGGTTTACCTTTAACGATATATACCCCTCGATGCAGAGCGAGAGGATGTCAAGCGCAACGTATACAGCCGTTTCTATGGGAAGACCCGCCATGATCGCCGGATCATTGATGAGTATATCCGTTCCGAGACCCTTCAGGCTGACAACCTTGTTGGCCTGATCATGCGCATCGGTCAAAAAGGCTGAAGAGGTGAGTGCATAGGTTTCACGAAAGATGGTTGGTATTTCGATATAGGGTACGCGCTCGCCGTCTCCATCCTTACCGCGTATATAATCGAATATATCCCCGTCATTACGACAGAGGAAGGCGACTATCTTTGCAATGTTGCACACGCGCATGCCGCCGAGACCGATTATGATATTGGCCTTGGATTTCCTCGCGATGAGCGCCACCTCATCGATGACAGTGGAGTCTGCATTGGGCAACACCCCATCATAGAGAATCGACTCAATCCCCTTCCCCTTCAGTATACCCGTGACATGGGCGTGCAATTCCGAGGAGGCCACCACGTTTTCCGCAATCACGAGGGCTCTGTCTCCCAGATTGTGTGCAAAATGTCCGAGACGGGCAAGGGAATCAACACCAAACTCGATCTTGGTAGGAATGGTAAACTCGAACATGCTCATGTTCTGTCCCTGCAGAGTCAAAAAAAAGACGGAGTACCATCTCCGCCTCTCCAAGCCATCGATCAAGTCTCACCTCTGCCGCATATTTCCCTTCGGCAGAAAGGCAAGGTGATGTATCTATTTTATGCCAAAGGATTCAGCAACTTTCTCGGCGATCTTCTCCGCAACCTCTTTGGTGAGGTACTGATCGGGATCTTCGAGCTTGTCCCTGAGTTCTTTGATCCGGTCCGCTGTCAGTTCTTTCCTGATGTCATGAGCGGCTTTGACTTTCGCTTCGACCTGTGCGATTTCCGCCATTCGCTTGGCTTCCGGAGAAAGCTCTACCCTGTCTTTCTTGGCTGTCTTGCTGCTCTTGTTGACCTTAACATCACTCTGGGTTTTGAGAATCTTGTTGAGCGGTCCGATCTTGTCAATAGTCATTTCGCTTCACTCCTTATGACATAACATATATCGGAAGAAAAATTAGTAATCTTAACTAAATCCCCGCATCATGACAGAGAAAAAAAGTAAATCCTGTACTGGAACCCTGTAGTACAGTATAGCATGATTTTACCATATTTGTAAGCCAAAACGTTACTTCAGTAACCCATCATCATACCACGCACTGTTGCCTCGTACGTTCACGATGCATCTCTGTTGTCGAGAAGCACCGTGTATTCGCCCCTTACACCATCTCGGGTAACCATCTCAGTGACTTCACCAACACTTCCTCTGTAATACTTTTCGAATTTTTTCGTCATTTCCTTTGCAACTATGCAGTGTATGTCTCCGCAAATGTCATGCACATCTTGTAGAAAGGAAAGCAGCCGATGGGGTGATTCATACAGTATGAAGAGGTTCTCCTGCTCTTTGAGGAGGCTCAGCGCTCGTCTCCTCCTGGCTGCCTTGTTTGAAAGGAAACCAAGGAATACATACTCGCCATAGGGAATACCTGATGCAGCAAGGGCGGCATGAACTGCTGAGGGTCCCGGAATTGGCACAACTTTGCCTCCGTCGTCCACAACCCGCTGTACGAGCCGCGCTCCCGGATCGGAAACGGAAGGGGTCCCGCTGTCAGTAACGTAGACAACACTGGCGCCGCCCTGAATGGTACGGAGTATCCTCTCAATAACGGACTGATGGCTCTTTGAGTGGAAGGAGAGCAGCGGTTTTTTGATTTCGTGCCTGTTCAGCAGCTTGAGTGTTACCCGGGTATCTTCACAGGCTATGAGGTCTGCGGAACGCAGGGTCTCGAGGGCCCGGAGGGTGATGTCCTTCAGGTTCCCGATTGGAGTGCTGACGATGTACAGCGTACCCCTGTCAGTCATGCTCGTACCTGGCAAAAATCATCCTTCCTGCCGGTGTCTGCAGAACACTTGTAACCGTCACGAAGACTTCTTCGCCCACATACTTCTTGCCGGAGTCGACCACAATCATTGTACCGTCGTCGAGATATCCAATGCCCTGACCCGGGTCCTTCCCCTCCTTGATGACCACTATCTTCATCTTTTCACCCGGAAGCACCACAGGCTTGAGCGCATTGGTCAGCAGGTTGATATTGAGTACCGTTACACCCTGTATCTCGGCCACCTTGAACAGATTGAAATCATTGGTGAGCACCTTTGCATCGAGCACCTTGCCCAGCTTCACGAGCTTTGAGTCGACATCGGATATTTCGGGAAAATCCTGATCGGTGATGCGCAGGAGTGTATTACGGTCCTTCTTGAGCCTGTTCAGAACATCGAGTCCCCGCCTTCCCCGCGCCCGTTTGACGGAATCCGAAGAATCGGCAATCTGCTGAAGCTCATCGAGCACGAATTTCGGTACCACGAGCACGCCTTCAATGAACTTCGTTTCGACGATGTCGGCAATCCTGCCGTCGATGATGACGCTCGTGTCGAGTATCTTCAGGCACTCATCAGATGTACCCTTTGGAGATGACTGCCGGATGAGGCCGAATCCTACATCGAGCTGCGATATGATGGCTATACCGATATACAGAGCGCAGAGATAAATCATGAGTCTGTACAGCCAAATGAGCTCGAAACCGAAGGAACGGGCTATGGCCGAGAACCCCGCTCCGAGCATGAGGCCGATGATGAGTCCCTTGAATATCTTGGTAACATTTTCCCTGTTGAAACGCTTTATGTACGCTTCGAGCAGAACGACACCGACCGATATGATCAGGATTGCAGCGGGGTATATATAGAAGTTATCACGTCCAATACTGAACACCAGGGACAGCGACGTTGTAATGAGTACAAACAGTATTCGTATTATCAATCGTTGTTCTCCATCCACTGAACCGGGATACTGATGACTGTTTATTCCCGGTTGTCAGCTGAAATTTGATTTTAAAGAGCATGCTCGTGAAAATTATACGCGTTCCAGTCCCTGAGCAACAAGGTTCTGTACCTTCTCCCGCTCAAGGTCCTTTACATAGGAAATCTCATCCACCAGGAGCCTGTACGCATTTTCATACAATTTTTTCTCCATGATAGAGAGCTCCTTGACCTTGTTTCTGTGGAAGAGGTTTCTCACCACCTCCGCCACGTTGAGGATCGAACCGCTTTTGATCTTCTCGAAGTTCTGCTGATAGCGGGCTTTCCAATCCTCCTCCATCTCTGTCGTTTCAGAACCAATGATTTTAAGTGCCCTGTTGGCATACCTGTCGGAGACAACAAGGCGCAGACCGAGATCCTCTGACTTATTGGTGGGGATCATGACGGTCATATCGGAAATCGCGAGCTTAATAACATAATAGGATCGTTTTTCTCCCAGAACGGTCTTGTCCTCGATCGAATCGATGACACCCACCCCGTGTACAGGATAAACGACCTTGTCCCCCAAAGAATACATAAACAACCCCTTTTTGATTTAATGATGTATGCTATACCTCTGTAACTTTCGTACCGCAGGTATTTCCTGCGGTGCGAAAAACTTTAATAAAGTGCAGCGCGGCGAGCGCTAATAAAAACTTTATGTTTGGTTGCGGCCAGAAGCCGCGTTGTGATATAATATACCTGATTTTGACAATTAAGTCAATATCGATATACAATCATAGAAGGATTTCACGCGCAATTTTGGAGAAAAGTATATAAAAATAGCTTGAATAGATAATATAAATAATTACGAAGTAATTCCGCCAAGGAATGATGAATGCAGACACTCGTCGCAGTTATCGGAGGGAGTACGGCACCGCAGTCCGTGCTCGATGCCGCATTTGACACGGGAGCAGAGATCATGAAGGCCGGTTTCGTTCTCATATGCGGCGGCCTCGGCGGTGTCATGGAGGCTTCATGCCGGGGAGCAGCTTCAGTGGTCGGAAGCGGTTCTGGCCGCATAATCGGTGTTTTGCCCGGGTACGACAAAGGGGCAGCAAATCCCTACGTTGACCTGGTCATTGCCACAGGTATCGGTTACGCACGGAACAGCATTATAGCCTCTTCAGCTGATGCGGTTATTGCCATTGCAGGCGGAAGCGGCACATTGAGTGAAGTCGCACTTGCCTGGCAGTACGGCAAGCCAATCGTCATACTCCGTGGTCTTCCGGGTATCACAAACCAGTTTGTTGATGAGGCTCTTGATGGGAGGAGGAACGACCGGATTCTTGGTGCAGACAATCCAAAGGATGCGGTTGCAACTATCAGGGCCATACTGAGTCCCTGATCCTGTCTGAACCAAGCGCTGTAAGAAACTATGGTAACTTGCCGAAATATGTACTATACAAAGATTAAGTACAGTATCAGCTTTCGTCATACCTCGTGCGTATCGAACACAAATGAAAGGGGTTGCGGTACATGAACAGATACAGCTATCTTGGAAGATTTCTTGAGGGACTGATCTTTATACTCATCATACTGGTTATATTCGAGACGTACAGCGAAGACCTTGCTGTGTTTTTAAACCTTAATGCCGACATACGCAAGCTCCTGCTCCTGGCGGGCTTCTGCTTTGACGTTATATTTAGTCTCGAATTCATAGCACGGCTCATCATGTCGGGCAGGAGGGGCAGGATGGGACATTACATTGCCAGGGAGGGCGGTATCATAGATTTTCTTGCTTCACTGCCGCTTCTCGTCTTCAGTTCCGGCCCGCTCCTGTTCATGACCTATCTTTCCGAAGGAACCGGGTTCACCCTTCCCGTAGTGGGCAGTGTGGGACTGATAGCTGTGGGAAATCTTCGATTTCTCAAAATCGTGAAAACCATACGTATCATCCGTGTACTCCGAGTCATCCGAGCCATGAAGCTCTTTGGCAAGGTAAAACCACGTTACGTTATGACGCCGCGATACGTGGCGACACCGATCATCATCGTCATTTCCATTGCCGTCATTGCCCTGATGGGCTTTTCCTATCTAGAGAACGAAAAGGTAATCCAGCCGAAAGCCGAGGAGGTAACACGAATCCTATCTGCCTATATAGCAATGGAGGATAGGGCGGATTTTAATCTTCTCTTTGCAGATGCAGGCTCCCTGCTCATGATCGAATCCGACGGAAATACCATTTATCGGAATATCGATGAGGACGTATTCGAGGAGGGTTATCTGAATGACGATTTTTACACCTTTAAAGTGGGTGAATACGTTCTGTATCTGGACAACAAGGACGTTAAGCGTATCCACGCTCTCATAAACATGATGGTATTCAATATCATCATTGCGGTCATAATAGTTATGATAACCTTGTATCGACGTTACTTCAACAGACATATTGCAAGCCCCGTGAACGTGATGTTCAGAGGATTCAAAACAACCGAATATTCGACGCCGGTCCGCATACAGGAAAACCGCAAAGATTTCGAGATGTATCAACTGGCCGAACAGTACAATACAAAGTGGCTGCCTATCAAACGCAGAATTATGGAGATTAAGCGCGAGAAGGAATAGCACAGCGCGGCCTCTGGCAGGCTTCCGCCATTACCAAGGGCACTCCCGTTGGTCGCATGGCTC
>JAGLSF010000062.1 GCA_023136305.1 Spirochaetota bacterium | reverse complement strand
CCTGGGAACAGATTTTTTACGGTGAGTTTGACGGTAGGAGAAAGAAGAGGGTCCTGGTAAAGATTATCGGTGAGTAGCCCTTTTCTCTATTCCGGCGGTATACAAAGCGGCTGAATAATGAAGCAGGGAATTGAGCTGTGTAAACCCTCCCATGAGCAGGTTATTATATTTTAACTTGACAAAAACTGTAATTAATCTATAATTGTAGAGAATACATAATTAAAATTATTACATAATTAGATTGTCAAGGAATTGTTTATTACCATATCCCAATTTATTAAAAAAATAATGATCTTGTCAAGATAGTTTTATATATTAGGGGAAACTTGCGCCTCAGGAGCAGGCCAATAGGGCTATCACTGAAATGCACTGATAGACTCAAGGACTTGCAATGAAAATCGCTGTGACAGGGAAGGGCGGTGTAGGAAAAACCACCATTATCGCCCTCATTGGCCGGGTTCTTAGAGATCGCCAGGACAGTGTTCTTTTCATAGATGCTGATCCAGACATGAACCTTGCAACAGTACTAGGCATTCCGCCTGATATGCATATCACCCCTATCATTGAACTTCAGGACCTTATCGCTGAGAGAACTGGTGTCACGAAGAACACACCTGCCCCATTGTTTAAAATGAATCCCAAGGTTGATGACATCCCGGACCGGTATGCGATTGAGTATGAAGGATTCAAGCTCATGGTTATGGGTACGATACAGAAGGGGGGCGGGGGATGTGCCTGCCCTGAGAATGCGTTCCTGAAAAGCCTGCTCAATTACATGATCATTGCACGGGATGAATGGATACTCCTTGATATGGAAGCTGGAATTGAACATCTCGGCAGGGGAACGGCTATCGGTGTGGATCACATGCTGATTATCGTGGAGCCGAACGGAACGAGCACTGAAACGGCGCATCGCATTCGTCGGCTTGCAGATGATCTCCTCGTCAAAAGCATTCAGATAATTGGAAATAAAATCACGGGGCCCGATGATGAGCAATTCTTGCGTGAAGAATTGAGTAATTTCAATATCCTCGGTTTTGTGCCAGCTTCTGATGTCTTTAAAAAAATAAGTTTACGCAAATCATCGCCACTGGATGTTGATGGGAAATCATTGAATCCAATAGAAGCAATTGTTGAATCATTATCACGAATTCCGGTAGAAAGCTGACTCTGTGCAACACTCATATGTACATATATCAATGTACGCAGATATATGCTGTATACCACAATACCCTGTCATGTAATATGAAAACACACAAATTAAAGTTTAAAACTGTCCGATGAGAGGGAGGTACCCATGGCAAAAGAATTAAAGCACGCCGATAAGGCAACTCAGGAGATGTTCAAGAGGGCGCAGCAGGAAAACCTCGAAACGGTATGGGATCGATATGAGGAGCAGCAGCCGCAGTGCGGGTTTGGAACACTCGGCCTGTGCTGTCGTCACTGCAGTATGGGTCCCTGCAGAATAGATCCATTCGGTGACGGACCCCAATACGGTGTTTGCGGAGCAGATGCGGATACCATCGCTGCAAGGGGCATCGCTCGGATGATAGCTGCGGGTGCCGCCGCACATTCGGATCATGGTCGCGATGTTGCCCACACACTGCTCATGGTGGCGAGAGATCCCAATTCCGATTACTCGATTAAAAATGAGGGGAAACTCAAGGCAATTGCTGCAATCTATGGGATCGAAACCTCTGGTAAGGACATCAAGAAAATAGCGGAGGAGGTGGCCCTCGCATCATTGGAGGAGTTTGGAAGGCAGGAAGGTGAGGTTAAAATTGCCACAACTGCCCCTGCCGAACGTGTGAAGCTCTGGCGAGAGCAGGAAATCATGCCCAGAGCCGTTGATCGGGAAATTGTCGAGATAATGCATAGAACCCACATGGGTGTGGACACGGATTACAAGAACATTATCAGGCAGGGAATGCGCTCAGCCATTGCAGACGGCTGGGGCGGATCGATGATTGCAACCGAATTGTCAGATATCCTCTTTGGTCTGCCAAACCCACTGAAAGCAAAGGCGAACCTTGGCGTCATTGATCCGGATTATGTCAATGTCATCGTCCATGGTCATGAACCCACTCTTTCAGATATCATAGCCGTGGTGTCCATGAAGGATGAGATGAAGAAAAAAGCTGAGAAGGTAGGTGCCAAGGGTATCAACCTCGGAGGCATCTGCTGTACTGCAAACGAGATACTTATGCGCCACGGTATACCACTTACCGGGAGCTTCCTCCAGCAGGAACTTGCGATTTTTACCGGTGCTATTGAGATGATGGTTGTGGATGTGCAGTGCCTCATGCCCGGACTGGACCAGGCTGCCGAGTCTTTCCACACAAAACTCGTGACCACGTCACCGAAAGCGAAAATGCCCGGTGTCGAGCATGTGGAGTTTCACGAGGACAAGGCCGTGGAGATTGCCACAAACATTCTTGATATGGCAATTGAAAACTTTAAGAACAGGGATAACAGCAGGGTCTATATCCCTGATGAATCAGAGCAGCTGGTTGCCGGATTCACGACCGAGTCAGTTTTTCAATTCCTGGGAGGAAAGTACAGATCGTCGTACAGACCGCTCAATGATGCTATCATCGCGGGAAGGCTTAGAGGGGCGGCTGGAGTAATCGGCTGTTCCAATCCAAATGTCGAGTACGAAGAATCGACAATCAGCATGGTGAAAGAGCTCATCAAGAATGACGTGCTCATCGTCACAACAGGGTGCAACGCGTCTTCCTGCGCCAAACACGGACTCATGAAGCCTGATGCAGCCTTCAAGTTTGCTGGACAGGGACTTCAGGAGATCTGTCGTGCTGTTGGACTGCCGCCTGTTCTCCATCTAGGTTCATGCGTGGACAACAGCAGAATTCTGCTGACCTTGAGAAACATCGTGTCTGAAGGTGGGCTTGGCGATGATATTTCCTCTCTGCCCGTCGCAGGTGCAGCGCCTGAATGGATGTCTGAAAAAGCTGTTTCGATCGGCTTCTATTTTGTGGCCTCAGGAGTTTACACCATGATCGGGCATCCACTGCCCATGATGGGCTCGAAGAACCTGGATCGCTACCTCACCGAGGAGATCGAGCAGGAGGTTGGCGGCAAATGGGCATGGGAGATCGATCCCATAAAGGCCGCACACAAGATGATTCAGCACATTGACCTCAAACGAAAAGAGCTGAAGCTGAAACCGATGATGTATGAACAGGTCCTTCAGCCCGCAGTGTGATGTGTAACCCCAATCTCCAATGTATGGAGGAGAGAGAATGGCAAAGGTAATCGAGGTTGACATAGGGAAATGTATGGCATGCAAGGCATGTGAGCTTGCCTGTGCGGTCGAGCATTCCTCGAGCAGGGATATGCATAAAATCGTCAAAGAGGGTGAGCGGCCGGGATACCGCATAAACGTGGAAGCCTATGGCCGTAATGCGGTACCGATTAACTGCAAGCACTGCGAGGAGCCTGCCTGCGTTGCTGCCTGTCCTACTGGCGCGGTTCACCGTGATAAAGCGGGAGAACCGGTGATAGTCGATCAGGAACGCTGCATAGGTTGCCATATGTGTGTTATGGCGTGCCCTTTCGGAGTGATAATTGTAAGCACCGATGGAAAGGGCGTTCTCAAGTGTGATATGTGCATTGAACGGCTGGAACGGGGTGAGGAGCCCGCATGCGTGAACGCATGCCCCACCGGGTCTCTCAAGTTCATGGACGAAGAGGATGCCAACCGGGCAAAACGTATGAAGGTGGCCGAGCAGATGGTTTCGGCCAAGGAACAGCAGTAGCCTTTTCGGATGGATACATGATAACCATAACCGTATGTGTAGGCAGCTCGTGCCACATCAAGGGGGCGCGGGAAATTATCACACGCTTCGATGAACTGCTTAAAAGTCACAGTCTCGAAGGCAAGGTGGAGCTCAAGGGGAGCTTCTGCATGGAACGCTGCGGTGAGGGGCTGAACTGGCAGATCAATGATGAGCCGCTTACCAGTCTCGATGTTGAGGATGCGGTAAAGACCTTCAGGGATCGGGTCATCGAAGCAGCACAGGGGTAAATAGGGACGTTTGTTCTGGAGATCTGATGGACGGTAAAGAGACATTCAGTGAGAAAGCTGCGGTACACACCAGTGCCATACTGCATCAAACCCCCAACGGTGTACTGCTCGTTGACAGCAAGACGAGGATTCATTATGTGAATCCCTCGTTCGTTAAAATGTTCCACTGTTCCGAAGAAGAGCTCCTTGAACAGCCGGCGCAGAAATTCGTCCATTCGGACTGTTTCGAACGGGCTATCGCAGCAGGCGGCCGACTCCTGGTAAAGGAGAGTATACCGGCTCACAATGTGAGCTACCGCGTCGGGATATTTCCCATCGAGGGAGAGGACCTCTTCTGCGGGATTTTCATCGACATATCGGAGGAAGAGGAGGCAAAGAAACATTATCGGGAATTGAGAGCCCAGACGCTGGAACGTGCCCAGGAAGTGATATCGCGGCAGATGAAAACTGCGCAGGAGATAGCAAGGCTTCTGGGTGAGACAACCGCGGAAACAAAGGTACTGCTGGTCAAGCTCATGTCCCTCTTTGAGGAAGCGGGCGGAGAATGAGGCTGTATTACGAGTGGGGAATGCGCCAGCTTCTCAAGCATAACGAGGAGCTCTGTGGCGACAGCATCGCTGTTTCCAGACATGCTGACTCTGTAACCCTTGCTCTGTCCGATGGGCTCGGCAGCGGCGTCAAGGCCAATATACTGGCAACCCTGACAACCCGGATTGCCATGCAGATGCTTGAGAACGACCTGCCTCTCGGAGAGGTTGTGCAGACTCTCACCGAAACTCTTCCCGTTGACAAAGTAAGGAAACTTGCATACAGTACTTTCGCCATTGCACAGTTCTTCAAGCAGGGAACGGCACGAATCGTTGAGTTCGATACACCGTCTGTAATATTTCTCCGGCGAAGAAAAGTTCAGCCTGCTCTCTTTGAGGAACGCGTTATTGACGGGAAGCGCATACAGGAGAGGGTGATCGAGCTCGAAAACGGCGATTGGGTCATCTTTGTTTCCGACGGGGTGCTCAACGCAGGAATCGGCGGTGTATATCCGCTCGGATGGGGCTGGGATCAGGCTGCACATTTCATAGAGGAGCAGGCTCATCAGGACCTGACAGCGGATGATCTGGCCGACAAGATCGCAGAAACGGTCAATGAGCTCTATGCCGGGGCACCGGGTGATGATGTAAGCATCGTTGTCATCAAGGTTCGTCACAAACTCTTGGCAACGGTTTTTACAGGTCCTCCGGCCGACAGGGCACTTGATGAGGAAACAGTGGCGAAATTCCTAGGGCGTCCAGGAAGGCTTGCGGTGTGCGGCGGCACGACGGCAAAGATCGTTGCACGGCACCTCGGTCAACCCCTTGAGGTTGATCTCAAGACCATTTCCGATGATGTGCCTCCCATGGGACAGCTCAAAGGAATAGATCTCGTGTGTGAGGGGATACTCACCCTTACACGTGCAAGTGAACTCCTGAGATCAGGTGTGAAAAAGAGGGATGTCAGGTTCCGAACAGACGGGGCGGCTAATCTAATACGGCTGTTTTTAAATGTCGATCATATTCATTTTCTCATCGGGCAGGCAGTTAACCCGGCACATCAGAATCCGGATCTTCCCCATCAGCTCGGTATCCGGCAGATGGTGGTACAGGAAATTGGGGAAGAGCTGAAGGAGCGTGGGAAGGAAATAACCCACGAGACTGTGTGAAAGGATCTAGAACATGGGAAAAGAGCTTGTGAAGGAAATAATACAAAGATACGATGCTGATTCGGGAATGCTCATACCTATGCTGCAGGACCTTCAAGTTGAACACGGCTATCTGCCTGTCGATCAGCTTAAAAGGCTTTCGAAACAACTCGATGTACCTCTCTCTCGGATTTACAGTGTCGCCACATTCTATGCGTCCTTCCGCATGGCGCCGAAGGGACAACATGAAGTTACCCTGTGCATGGGTACTGTCTGCTATCTGAAAGGTGCAGAGAAGATTTCCGAGACCATCTGCAGGGAGTTCAAGGTTGAGCCCGGTGGCACCACCCCGGATCGGCTGTTCAGCTATCAACCGGTTAACTGTGTAGGCGCCTGTGCACTTGCCCCTGTCATGATTGTGGACGGTGAGTACTACGATGGTGTTTCACCGAAAAGTGCAATGGATATACTCAACGGATTATTGTTGGATAGTGAAGATGCCCCGCCGTTTCCAGAAAAAAAACCCGCTGCCAAAGCGACTGCAGCTGCGAAAACAACAGAGAAACCGAAGCCTAAAGGAACGGTCAAGAAATCAGCTGCAACACCTCAAGCACAGACGAAGACAGCTGTAAAGAAACCGGTGAAAGCCAAGACCTCCACGAGCAAGGCGACTATACATAAGACAGCTGCACAGAAGCCGACGAAAGCCAAAGCCTCTGCGAGCAAGACAGTTGTACAGAAAACACCTGTAAAGAAGGCAACCGCCCAGAGGGCACTGAAAAAGGTGCAACCAAAGGGAAGCACCGGTAAGAAGGAGGGCTCCTCGTGATTGCAACAGAGGATAGAGTACTGAGCAGTCCTGCGGATCTTGAAGATCTTCGCAAGAAAATCGAGAAAAAGAGATCCACTATTGTAAAATCAGTACACGTGTGCATCGGCACGGGATGTGCTGCCAAGGGATCACGAAAGCTCTATGAGCTTTTCCTCCAGGCTGTCAAAGAAACAGGACAGAAGGCAAAGATTTCATCCGCCTGTGTCGGATGTCACGGATTCTGTGAGCGCGGACCCATCGTGGTAATACAGCCGGGCAACATACTGTATCAGCAGGTTGAGGAACCCGATGTGGAGGAGATTTTCAGGGAAACAGTTATCGGTGACAGGGTGGTTGAGAGGCTCGTCTATCAGGACCCTGCGTCTGAGGCGAGAAAAGTGACTGTTGATGAAATACCCTTTTACAAAGCGCAGAAACGGGTCGTACTGAGGAACAACGGCCATATAGATCCCACAAATGCGGAGGACTACATACTTGTGGGAGGATACTCTGCACTGGTCAAGGCGCTCACCACCATGGAGCCCGATGAGATTGTTGAAGAAGTGGAAAAGTCTGGTTTGAGAGGACGGGGTGGAGGAGGGTTTCCCACGGGACGCAAATGGCGTTCATGCAGGGATGCAGAGGGAGAACAGAAATACGTAATCTGTAATGGCGATGAGGGAGACCCCGGTGCATTTATGGACCGTTCGATCATGGAGGGTAACCCGCATCTTGTACTTGAGGGTTTGATCATCGGTGGGTATGCCATTGGTGCGTCAAGAGGCTTCATCTACGTTCGTAACGAGTACCCACTTGCGGTTGAACATCTGACCGGAGCGATTCAACAGGCGCGGTCACTGGGCTTCGTTGGTGACAACATACTGGGAACGAATTTTTCATTCGATATCCGTATTAACCGCGGCGGCGGTGCATTTGTATGCGGTGAATCGACTGCGCTCATTGCCTCTCTCGAAGGCAGAGTGGGTGAACCACGTGCAAAGTACGTACACACCGTGGAGCATGGCCTGCATGATATGCCTACAAACCTCAACAACGTGGAGACCTGGGCAAACATTCCTACAATCGTTAAAAACGGAAGCTACTGGTTTGCATCAATCGGAACTGAGAAATCCAAGGGTACGAAGGTATTCAGCCTTGTCGGCAAGGTAGTCAATACGGGGCTTGTTGAGGTTCCCATGGGCATTACCCTCCGTCAGATCATCGAAGAGATCGGTGGCGGGGTCAAGGATGAAAAGGCATTCAAGGCTGTTCAGACCGGAGGGCCCTCAGGCGGATGCATCCCCGCAGACCTTATGGACACAAAGGTGGACTTTGATGAACTGACCAGGCATGGCTCCATGATGGGGTCTGGTGGTATGATTGTCATGGACGAGGACACCTGCATGGTCAACGTGGCAAAGTATTTTCTCACCTTTCTGAGGGACGAATCCTGCGGTAAATGTACCCCCTGCAGAGAGGGAGTCCCGCAAATGCTCCACATTCTCGACCGTATCACCCACGGTGAGGGGGAGATGGGAGATTTGGAGAAACTCGAGGAACTCTCGGAGCTTCTGGCTGAAGCCTCGCTCTGTGCTCTCGGCAGCACGGCTGCAAACCCGGTTATCTCTACGGTCCGCTACTTCAGGGAGGAATATGAAGAGCATATTTTTAACAAACGCTGTCCCTCGAAGGTGTGCCGTGGTCTCTTCAGCTATGAGATAAGCCCTGAGGCCTGCAAAGGGTGTGGAATCTGCGCCAAGAACTGCCCTGTAGAGGCAATAACAGGCGAACGGAAGGAACCCTATTTCATTCATCAGGAAAAATGTACGAAGTGCGGGATTTGTCTCGAGAAGTGCCCGTTCACTGCAGTCTTAAAGGTATAAAGATGAAAAAGATGTGAAACCCGGTTGCATGAGGGTTTGTGAAGTTATGCAAGGTACTAAGAAATTCCGGGAGGAACCGTATGCCGACGGTAACGATAGATGATGTGGAAGTCCGGGTCGAGGAAGGTCAGATCATACTCGATGCGGCAAGAAAAGCCGACATATGGATACCCACGCTATGCTTCAACCCCACATTGACCCCGGGGGGAAACTGCAGAATCTGCATGGTGGAGCTTGACCGGGGAGGCTGGACCAAAATGGTCACGGCCTGTAACTATCCAGTACGGGGGGACATCAAGGTCAGTGTAAACAGCGCGAGGGCGGTTAAGGTTCGAAGAGGGGTCATGAAGCTCTTACTCGCACGTTGTCCTGAGAGCAATGAGCTCAAGGAACTCGCCCTGCGCATGGGCGTGAAGGGCACACCCTATCCAAAGGTCACGGAGAGCCAGCGAAACTGCATACTCTGCGGTATGTGTACTGCAGTGTGCGAGGAGGTAATCGGCCACTCTGCGATCAGTTTTGCCGGCAGGGGAGTCGACCGTGTCGTCGCCGCACCCTTCAGACAACCCTCCGAGGACTGTATTGCCTGCGGTGCGTGCGCAGCAGTTTGTCCTGTAGGTACCATTCAGATGCGTATACACACTGACACGGGAGAGGCTGAGGTATCTCCCTTCAAAACACGGGTAAAGCTGCTCTACTGTGAGGAATGCGGTGCCCAAATGGTTCCGGAACTTGTCAACAGGGACATGCTGGACAAGGTGAAGTTTGACTGGAAAGAGTACAGGGAGCGGCTCAGGCTCTGCCCCGAGTGCAGACGAAAGCATACGGCAGAGGCACTCGGGCTTATTGCATCGAAACAGAATAAATAAAAAAAGGTAACTATTCAGCTCTAAAAGGATG
>JAGLSF010000061.1 GCA_023136305.1 Spirochaetota bacterium | reverse complement strand
CCTCTTCGAGTAATCGGAGGCTATATTCGTGTACCTGCACCATCTGCTCCTTCGTCAGTTTTCGAGAAACACTTCTCATCCTCAAGACCTGTCTTACCTCCACGAGCAGGAATAATGATACACGAGCTCTAGACCCTCTCTGATCATCAGATCAGGCACCCGATTCTGTACCCCTCAGAGATCGCCTCCTTGAGCCTTCCCGGTGCAACACAATCACCGAGTGCGTGGGCATCCCTACATCGGTCCTTCAACCCCTGTACCTCTTTCGGTGTTGCCCGGTACCCCGTACACAGGACTATCAGATCCGCTTGCAGGGTATGCTTGTTCCCGTCGCCTTTCCTGACGAAGACCCTGTCCCTTGCGACCTCCTCAACTTTTGCATCGGTCATAACGTGAACGCCCTCCTCACGGAGCATTCTCTCCAAAACCGCAGTATTATACTCGATCTCTTCTGTTTCCATGAGGGAGGAAAGCATCTCGATTATGGTAACCTCATTCCCCTTTCGCAACAGGAGGAGGGCTGTTTCACAGCCCACATCACCGCCGCCAATAACCGCGATTCTTTTATCCCGTATCCTATCCGCATGTGTCAAGGCTTCGGTCGCGGCATATTTCCGTGCATCCATGATGCCTGGTATATCGACCTCATCCTGCACCGCCCCCGTAGCAATGACGAGCACATCGGGCTTCCGCTGATCGATCAACTGATGGGTCACTTCACAGTTCGTCACGAGATCGACGCTACTCTCCTCAACTGCTTTCTGCATATAGGTAAGGAGATCGTGAAACTCATGCTTGAAATCCGGCGCACTTCCCGGAATGAGCTTTCCACCGATCTCCCCCTCCTTTTCGTAGAGGTTCACGTGGTGTCCCCTTTGGGCAGCGGTAAGAGCAGCAGTAATGCCTCCGGGTCCCGCACCGATGACTATCACCGCCTTTGCATGATCGGTCCTGAGTGGGGGTTTTTGCACGAGAACATCGGGGTTGATCGAGCAGGCAATGAGATTTCCCAGCATTGCCACTTCATGATGACACACATGGCATCGTATACAGGGCCTGATACGAAGCCCCCTCTTTGCCTTATACGCCCATTCATGGTCGGCGATACATGCCCTTCCAATGGCGATCATATCAGCCTGACCCTCTTCGATTATCCTGTCGGCCTCTTCGGGTTTTAGTATGCCGCCGACCGCGATAATCGGTACCTGTGAGATGCGGCTCTTCAGATAGTGCGCAATCGGCACCGTGGTATTCCGCGGTTGATACAGATTGGGCATTGGCGGATATTCAAAGAGCGACATCGGTCTGTCCAGTTTCGCGAAAGACCACTCATGAATGTAGGATGCCCCCGCCTCCGCCATTCGAGCAGCGATTCTCACGCCCAGATCAAGGTCGATACCCTCGGGGAGATGGTAAAAGGCATTGAACTTGAAACCCACTGGAAAATCTTTACCGCACAGGCTCTTTATTGCACGCACAATTTCAACGGGGAACCGCATCCTGTTTTCGAAATTCCCTCCGAATTCATCCCCCCTGCGGTTCGTGTAGGGACAGATGAAGTCGGAAACGAGAAAATTCTCCGCACCGCCCAATTCAACACCGTCAAAGCCCGCTTCCTGAGCCCGGTGTGCCGCGCGCGCGAACGCTTCGATGATGTCTCTGATCTGTGCGGTACTCAGCTCCCGCGGCGGCTCATCGCCCTGCCATTCTTCACTGTACAGAGGTGCATCCACCGACGGGACCCATGGTGTAACCGGATCGGCTCCCCCGAGCTCTAGTATCTGTAAAAAGATCTTTGATCCTGCCCTGTGAGCGGTATCGGTGAGCCGCAGGAAACCCGGGATATGGGAATCTTCGTAACATCCCATGAACTTGAAACCCCCATATTGAGACGACACCCTAACGCCGGTTGTAATGATCAATCCCATATCCCGGGACCTGGCTTCGATGAATGACACGTACTCGTCGGCCACCCCTTCATCTTCACTGTATGCACCGATTCCCATTGGTGAGAGCACGATCCTGTTTTTGATCTCGATATTACCGATGGTGATTTTCTCGAACAAGTTGCGGAATTCCATAAAAGAATCCATTTCTCGATTAATAGGTCACGACCCCACGAACGGGACAGATAAAGGCATCCAGCACCTTTAACGGTAAAACGGTGAGTTTTACGGAAAACCTGTTTATCTTCTCGAGATTCACGCAGGGCGCCAGAATCAGAATTTCTTCCGGGAAAAAGATGCTGAATATCCCCTCCGGGTGTTCCGCATTCTCCCATTCAGCCGAATCAGTACCAATGAGAAAGGGTTTTTTATCGACAAGGTATTCCATTGCCTCTCTCTTGAAGAACCATGACCTGTGAAAAAAGTCCTCCCGATCCCAATACCTGCCGTAACCCGTTCCCACCAGCAGTGCAGACCCTTCCGGTATCCGCTCTCTTTCAGCCTTCTGTAAATCCTGCATAGAAACAAACCGCTTTCCGTCCTGTTCACCCAGTTCTTCGTAGGATATGAAGAGGAGATGTGCATCCATCATGAACAGCTTTGAAAGGGGAATGTCGGCAACTTTAAAGGGGTTTCCTTCCACATACCTGCCCGGTGATTCCAGGTAGGTCCCTGTCTGTGCCTTCATATTTTCGAATACCGCAACCGAATATTGCTCACCCCCGTACTCGAACCGGATCTCGCCCAGGTTAAAACTTTTAAGAAGGGACCCCAACGGCTCACTGAAATTCCACATGCCGTTGTAAATCGGTCCTGAGATATCGATTACATGCATGGGCCGGCTCTTCTCCCATTACCTCGAGTTCCCACAGATTGGGTAGTCCTTTTTGTATATGGTGGAATCGGAAAAAGTGGATACGTGAAAACGGTTACTCTTCCACGATAATGGCCCTAACCGGACACACCCCGGCATCTAAAATACGTAATGGCAGCGCCGTCAGTTTTACCTTGAAGCTTGAAACCTCTTCGAGATTGATGCAGGGCGCAAGCAGGAGTATACCTGATTGATAGAACCTTTCGAATGCACCTTCCGGATGGACCTCGTTCTCCCACACAGGAGAATCTCCACCAACAAGAAAGGGTTTCTTGTCAATGAGATAGTAAAGTGCCTCCTTCTTGAAGTACCAGGACTTCGCAACGTAATCTTCCTTTTCCCAGTTTTGTCCGTATCCGGTTCCGATCAGAATGGCTGCTCCCTCGGGAATGGGCTCCCTCTCGGCCTTTTTGATATTCTCGAGAGAGATGTAAGGCTTTCCGTCTCTCGTGGGCAGCCCTTCATGGGGAATTTGGAGCACATAGGCATCAATCATGAACAATTTTTCAACTGGCACCACATCATTCAGACCGCCGCCCTTTCCACTGGTCGCAAAAACCTCAGGCGATTCGATATAACTTCCGGTCTGGGCATGCATGCCCTCAAAGACATCCACCGAGTATTTTTCACCCCCGTACTCGAACTCAACCGAGGAGAGCTTGAAATCGGGATAGTAATCCGCATAGCTCCACATTCCTGTGTAAATGGATCCGGAAATATCGATGACTTTCATACATGATCCTCCTCTTAAAGCTCCACGATCTCTCCCTTTTCCGCAGATTTCTCAGCCGCCATGACGATTTCCAGAGCATCGCGGGCCCTCTGGGGATCCCCGAGCCCCCCCGGCAGTTCACCGATCATGACCGCATCGGCAAAATAGCGGATTTCGTCTCCCAGAGCTCCCTCTACTCTCCCCATTTGCTCGGGCCACCAGGTGGCATCGGGAAATCTCCATCCGTTCTTATCGTTTACACGCAGCCCCTGATCGGAAAGATCTATGTAGAGCATACCCTCTGTACCATGTATCTCCATCTGCGCATCAATCAGGTATGGTGTGTTCGCCGGTAAATACCAGTTTGCTTCCAGGGTTGCAATAGATCCATTTTCAAAGGTGAACATGGCCCAGCACACGTCCGGCTTTTTCATGCCCCGCACATTCTTGGTCTGAGCATACACGCGCTTTACCTTCCACCCTGTATACCACAACATGCACTCCATATCATGAATCATCTCGTCATAGATGGCCGATGAATGGTCCTGGAGTTTCTCACCCCAGAAGGAGGCTGCATTCCTCCGTGCATACATGGCAACGACATCGCCGATACTTCCCTTGTCTATTTCGGCCTTGGCTATCGCATAGTGGGTATGAAAGGGTACTATATGAGCAACGGCAAAGATCTTGTCCGTTTTCTTACCTTGAGCGATCATCTCATCCGCCTCTTTCAGACTCGGCGCAATCGGTTTCTCAACTATGACGTGTTTCCCTGCCTTGAGGGCCGCCATAACCGGTTCATGGTGATGATGTTCATCGGTGACAACGGCGACCGCTTCGACCCCATCACTTCCTATCAGCTCATTATAATCCGTATACAATTTCTCAATGCTGAACTGTTTCGCTGCACGCTGTGCATTCTTTTCCGTTCTTGAATACACAGAAACAAGCTCAACATTGGGGAGTTGTTTCAAAATCTGAGCGTAAATGAGGCCGAAATCACCTGCACCGATAAGCCCCCACTTTACCCTTCTATAATCCTTTTCACTCACAGCGGACCTCCTTTATTGATAGCATGAGTACATTGCATCTTCTTTACTGATGATTGACGGGCTGAAAACGCGACCTAGCGAAGCGCTAGTGCAGCGATATCTTTTCTAGCGCAGCGATATCTTTTCTAGCGAAGCGCTAGCGTTTATTATCTTTATTTTCGCCCTCATTATTCTTCTATGATCACGGCGCGTGCGGGACACATACAGACATTTTCCACTCTCAGGGGAAGAGCAATCAACTTTACCTTGTACTTCGCAACCTTTTCAACATTGATGCAGCTGACGAGCACATGCACACCAGAGTCGTACATCCTCTTTAAAAATCCTTCCGGATGCAGTGTGTTCTCCCACGAAGGAAAATCGCTCGAGAGGAGAATCGGTTTCTTGTCAAGAAGGTAGTATATTGCATCTTTTTGGAAGAAGGGCGATTTCTCGAGAAAGTTCTTTTCAAACCAGTTCCTACCGTACCCCGTACTCACGATGATGGCATACCCTTCAGGTATAGGTTCCTTCTCCGCCTTTTTAACATCATCCACCGACACATACTTCCTTCCGTCCTTCTCATCCAATCCCTCAAATGGTACCTGCAAGACGCAGGCATCTACATTCACCAGTGTATGAAGGGGGATCTTATCGGTCGAAATCGACTTCTCATAGCCGAGATATGTCGCCCCAGTTTCAACGAAGGTCCCCGTGCTTCCCACCATGCCCTCGAAACCTTCATGATAGTACTCCTCCCCGAGGAATTCATAATTGAGCTGTTTCAACTTGAATTGGCCACCGGGAAAACCAAAATCCCACATGCCCTCCCTCACCGGGCCTGTAATGTCGATGATCTTCATGATCGTTGTCCTTTGTTCTGACCTTCCGCCTGGCTACTCCTTTGGGCCCTTTGGACTGAGGGCGACTGCGATCAGTATCATGATGCCTCTGAATATAACCTGCTGGTCAACGCTGAATCCAAATAGAATGAGACCGTTGTTTACCATGCCAAGAATGAGCGATCCCACCACCGTTCCGACAATCGTCCCCGTTCCGCCGTATATACTATTACCGCCGATGACCACTGCCGCAACAACCGTAAAGAGGTCCTGCTCTCCGTAGGTATAACGGGCCGCATGGAGCCTGCCGGTGTAGAGGAGGCCGGCAAGTGACGATATCATGCCTATTACGATGAAAAGCAGCCATTTGACCCGTTCCGTATCAATACCTGCAAGCCGTGCAGCCACGACATTGCCGCCTGTTGCGAGTACCTTTCTCCCAAACAGGGTCATCACCATAGCGACTTGACCGATTACCATAACCACCAGGGTCCACACAAAGAGTGTGGGGATTGGGCCGATATTCCCCCCCCCGAATATATACGTAAAGGTCTTATTGAGGACCGGAACCGCCTGGAGATGGGTTATCCACCGTGCCAGTCCATGAATGATGCCCATCATTGCGATGGTGGCCAGAAATGAGGGCATCTTTGCCTTTACGACAAAAAACCCATTTGCATATCCAATCAGTGCTCCAACACCGAGAGCAGCAAAAACAGCCGGCAAAATACCAGCTCTCTGAAGTGTGAGCGCACCAACGAGCGATGCGAGGGCAACAGTGGAACCAATGGAAAGGTCGAACTCTCCGCTCGCCAGCATGAAGGTGAAGCCAACTGCCATGATTGAAATGATGGCTGTCTGCCTGAAGATATTCATCAGGTTGACAAGTGACAGAAAACCTCTGTCCCGCAGGAAAAAAGCAAACACGATGAAAATGCCCAGAAGGATAAGGAATATGGCATACTCTTTGACTTTAAACTTTCTATCCATCGGGGAATACAAATCTGCGCCACCCATGTTACCCATGCACGTATCCTTTTACTGCTGAAGCGATTCCTGTTCTTCGACATCCATGAACATTGCCTTGACGATCTCTTCCTTGTTTGTCTTCAACTTCTCTTTCACTGCAACCATATAGCCATGTTTCAGTACATAAATTCTGTCAGAGACCCTGAACACGTCGTCCAGCCGGTGACTGATAAATATGATCGATATGTTGTGCTCCGTCAATCGCAGTGTAAGCTCTAGTACTTTTTCGATTTCGACAACGGCCAGATTCGCCGTTGGCTCATCCATTAAAACGATCTTCGGATCAAAACTCACCGCTCTTCCGATTGCAACTGCCTGTTGCTGGCCTCCTGAAAGCTTATCCACCTTTGTACGCGGATTCCTGATATCGATCTTCAGTCGATGCAATATATCGAGCGATTCCTTCTCCATGTTCCTCTTCCTGAGGAATCGAAAGAATGTTTCAGAATGCAGCTCACGCCCTAAAAACAGATTGGCAGGCACGTCCAGATTCTGACAGAGCTCCAAATCCTGATATACCATTTCGATGCCTATTTTCCTTGCATCCTTGGGATTCGCGATCTGCACCTCCTCTTCGTTGAAGAGTATTTTCCCCTCATCGGCCCGATAGGCCCCGGATACGATCTTCATGAGGGTCGACTTGCCAGCGGCATTATCACCGACCAATCCTATGATTTCACCATGCCTGAGGTTTAAATCGACATCGATCAGTGCCCTCAATCCCCCAAAGGATTTGTAAATATTTCGAAGCTCGAGTATATATCCGTTTTTCACTCCACTTCTCCTCAACAGAATGTGCACAGTCGCGTGCACACAAAATTACTAGAAGATAGGATAAAGGATATTATTTCCTCTTCCACAGTGCAACACTACCCCCCCAAGTGCACCTCTATCCTTTATCCTATCCCTTTTCCCCACAATGCAAGGTACTGATGAATCCTTTACATGAGCTCTTCCAGTTCCTTCGGGAAGGGCACGACTCTAAAGGCCAGCTTCCACATCTCTCTGAGGTTTTCCTTCGTTATCGTTGCACTGGGAGATATGGTATATTCGGGCGCAGATTTGCCGAGAATGCCATACCCTGCAAGAAGTGCTGCGTTCACACCAATATTATAGGTGGAGTCTGTGATAATCGCGTATATGTTGCCACCCGACAGCATATTCTGCATATAGGGCTTGTCAAGCCCCTGCGATATGACGCTGATATCGTCCCTCTCAGCGGATTCGCACGCAAGTGCTGCGGGGAGGGCTCCAAAACTCACGTACAGGGTGTCCACCTCCGGATATCGCTGTATAATCGCCAGAGCTGCATTTTCAATATCCGTTGCAGGATTTGCAAATCCCTGTTCAGCAGCAATTTCAATACGCGGGTAGTCATCGGCAAGGGTATCCCGCACCACTCCGTCGATAAAATTGACGATCCAGAAATCGGCATCAAAGAAAATGATGCCAACCTTGTTGGTTTTCGTTGCAACGGCCATGGCATCGGCCATAAATCGACCCTGATCATATGGCATTGACGTGGTAATGCCCACAAAGTCTTTTCCATGCACGTACCCGTCCGGCTGATTCGATATAAGCACCAGCTTGGTGCCTGCGTCAACAACCGGCCTGAAGGTTGCAACCGATGTCACACTGTCCGTCGGAAGCGTAATGATCACATCGGGTTTGAGGGCCATCATAGTCTCAACATCCGTCTTCTGCTTCGCCGGATCGAAATCAGCGCTTGCCTCGGCAACGAGCTTTATTCCGAGATGTTTCAGTCCATCCTTGATACCACCTCCGAGTGCGTCTGTATACTCTCCCTGTTGACCATGCCAGGCGATCGCAGCTGTGTAACTTCCCTTTCTGATCTGCTCCACCTCGTTTACGGTCAGTACCAACTCAGTGTCCCAGGTCGGCGTCTTTCCCTGAGGGCCATCGAATATAATCTCACCCCTGTACTTTTCAAGGCCCCCTCTCACTTCGATTATCCAGGGGTCTGCCTCGTCTCCCCCCACTTCCGCTACCGGCTCAGCTTCCTCCATTGGAGCTGGCTCCTCTTTCTTAGCACCAGCCAGGAGGAGCATAGAGAGCAGGAACACGACAAGAAACAGGATGACATAATATTTTTTCATCTTGTACCTCCTTTTCACACCTCTGATTAGTTTTATAATTCTCAAGCTTCATACCCCCTGAGTATACCTCAGGTTTACCATGTATTATAAAAAATGGGAGTTGATATTATATCATTAAATTGGTAAGATAGCTTTACCTTCGTTGAAAGCATAGATGAATAACCTTGGTTTGTCAACAGGAAAATAAGAAATGGAGTTGTGGAATCCGTTTCTCGATGAACTCGTTGTTCCCTGATCCAGCGAGAGCAGATAATCCGCCATGTGTCATACTCCAGAACAGTATTATAATTACAATAGAGAGCAGCATGGCTCCGGTTTGATTAAAACTCTAGAACCCAATTCCCGATACTGTTAATAACCGGACGTACGCACTGATGCCTGCGTCGCTACTCCTGCGAAACGAGGGCCTGAGGTGGACCCTGTAGAAATTAAACTTACCGATCTCATCGATATTCGCGAGATACCAACGCTGCCTGAAATCGCGAAGATAGCAATCTCCAAGACCCTCTCCATAGACACATCGGCAGACGAGATTGCGTCAATTATACGGGAAAATCCTTCCCTCACCCTCAAGATACTCAAGATTGCCAATTCACCCATGTACACCACGGGTGTCCGCATCTTGAATATCAAGGACGCGGTCATACTCCTCGGGTATAAGACAATCAAGAGCCTCGTGCTCAGTATAACGGTTTATGACATATTTTCCGAGGACAAAAACGAATGGTTCGATTACCGCGGGTTCTGGCTCCACTCCATAGCCTCGGCCGTCATTTCGGAGGAAATCTCAAAAGAGCTGAAC
>JAGLSF010000060.1 GCA_023136305.1 Spirochaetota bacterium | reverse complement strand
CACAACCATGGACGATTACGGCGACCTGGACAATGCCATCGGACGATTGGATGATTTCTCCTGGATCCTGTTTACATCGGTAAACGGGGTGTACATTTTCTTCGAGCGGCTCCTGAAGGCGGGCCTTGACTCCAGGGCCCTGAAAGGTGTGAAGGTTGCCGTCATAGGTGAGCAGACGGCAGCTCGGCTGAAGGGTTTCGGGATTATTGCCGATCTGCAGCCTGAACGCTTCACTTCAGAGGCGGCACTGGAGGCTTTCCGTTCGAGAAAGGAGGATCTACAGGGAAGAAGGGTTCTCTTCCCGGGATCGGAAATCACCCGCGACATATTGCCCGAGGGCCTGCGTAAAATGGGCGCCGAGGTTGTCATTGTCCCGGTGTATCGAAACCTGAGGCCGGAATATACCGATGGGGAGCTCGATGAACTGTTCGATACTCCACCCGATCTGATCACGTTCACCAGCTCTTCAACGGTGACCAATTTGGCTTCGATTCTCAGGGGGCACCACCGGGAGAACTTTTTAGAGAGAATTCGCGGGGCTTCCATAGGGCCGGTCACCTCGGCTACGGCCAGGGAGAACGGGATCCATGTGGTCACTGAAGCGGCCCCCCATACTATCCCGTCCCTGGTGTACACGATACTGGATTACTACAACAGAAAGGTAAGAAAATGATTGGAATATCCAAGTTGTACTGTGGTACTGTTGAACCGTCTGACCCGCTGAGATATGGACGTCATTCGGGCAAACTTCCTTCGCACCTTCTTCAGTTTGCCAGAGACAAGAAACCGGTAACGGTGTGGAACGTGGGCAGGCGCTGCAACCTCCGCTGCATGCACTGCTACTCCCACTCCCGTAACCAAAACTATGAGGGGGAGCTGACCACGGCCGAGGGGAAAATGCTGCTCCGTGATCTTGAAGCCTTCGGGGTGCCGGTTGTGTTGTTTTCGGGAGGTGAGCCGCTGATGCGACCCGACATTTTAGAACTCGTGGGAACAGCTCGTGAACTGGGTATGCGCGCAGTGCTTTCCACAAACGGTACGCTCATCAATCAAGAGCTGGCGGAGGAACTCAAGCGACTCGATTTATCCTACGTGGGGATAAGTCTGGATGGCCTGAAGGAAGTTCACGACCGGTTCCGCGGTGTACGTGGAGCCTTCAAACAAGCAATGGAGGGGCTGCGCAACTGTCAAAAGGCGGGCATCAAGGTGGGTCTGCGTTTCACCATCAGCCGTCATAATTTCAGAGAGATACCTGGCATATTTGGCCTGCTGCGTGAGAAGCAGATTCCACGGGTGTGCTTCTATCACCTGGTGTATGCGGGGCGGGGGAGTGCACTGGTCAAGGATGACCTCTCACACGGGGAGACCCGTCAGGTGGTGGATCAGATCATGGACCTGACCCGTCAGTTGTTCGAGGATGGATTGTCTGCGGAGGTACTCACCGTGGACAATCACTCCGACGGCGTCTACCTCTACCGGCGCCTTCTACAGGAAGATCCCGAACGAGCTGCCGGGGTGCTCGAGCTCCTTCGGATGAACGGAGGCAACAGCACGGGACATGGCATCGGATGCGTCAGCTGGGACGGCTCGGTGCATGCCGACCAGTTCTGGCGCCATTACAGTTTCGGGAATGTACGGGAGCGCCCATTCGGTGAGATCTGGACAGATCTGTCCGACCCGTTAATGGCCAAGCTGAAGGAAAAGAAACGGTTCGTGAAAGGGCGCTGTGCAGCCTGCAGATATATCGAGCTGTGCGGCGGCAACTTCCGCGTGCGGGCTGAGGCAGTTACGGGTGATCTCTGGGCAGCCGATCCCGCCTGCTATCTCACCGACGAGGAGATCGGTATGCATGCCCGTTCAGCCCATCAAGAGGAGGTAGAGAGTGAGCTTTCCAGTCACCAGATTGAGACGTCTCAGGCAGAATGAGCTGTTGCGCCGTATGGTGCGGGAGACAAGACTCAGCACTGACTGCCTGATCTACCCGCTCTTTGTGTGTCACGGCCGGGGCGTCCGGCGGGAGATCGGGACCATGCCCGGAAACTTCCACTTCTCCGTAGACACCCTGGTCGAGGAGTGTCGTGAGGTGCAGGGTCTCGGCATACCTGCAGTGATACTGTTCGGACTACCCGAGCAGAAGGACGAAAGGGGCTCCGAGGCCTGTTCGGACAGCGGTATCGTGCAGCAGGCGGTAGGTGCACTGAAAAAGGAGTTGTCGGGGCTGCTCGTGATTACCGACGTCTGCCTCTGCGAATACACTGTTCACGGTCATTGCGGAGTCATTGTGGATGGGAACGTGGACAACGACGCCACGCTGAAACTCCTCGCCAAAACTGCCCTCTCTCATGCCCGGGCAGGGGCTGACATCGTTGCCCCTTCGGACATGATGGACGGTCGAGTCGCGCGAATCCGGCAGGTACTTGATGAGGATGGTTTCAGCAATCTTCCCATTATGGCCTATTCGGCAAAGTATGCTTCGGCATTTTACGGTCCCTTTCGGGAGGCTGCCGATTCGACGCCCCAGTTCGGTGATAGACGCGGTTATCAGATGGATCCTGCCAATGCCGACGAGGCCCTGAGGGAGGTGGCCCTCGATATTGAGGAGGGGGCGGACGTCGTGATGGTCAAGCCGGCCCTTGCCTATCTGGACATCATCTACCGTGTAAAGAGCAGTTTCGGCGTCCCGGTGGCGGCTTACAACGTGAGTGGAGAGTTTGCGTGCATCAAAGCCGCCGGCATGAAGGGCTGGATAGATGAGAAACGGGTCATGATGGAGAGCCTGCTTGCCATCAAGCGGGCCGGGGCGGATCTGATCCTGACCTACTTCGCCAAAGAGGCGGCAACAATTCTTCAGGAGCGCTGACATGCATCATCCCCACGAAAAGATGGATATGAAAAAGGGACCTCAACCAAGACTGGTTGCATGGGAGCTGACCAAACGCTGTCCCCTGAGCTGCCGCCACTGCCGTGCTTCTGCATCTGATCGGGATTTTGGGGGAGAGTTTTCCACCGACGAATGTTACCAGGTGCTCGACAACATCGCTTCCTTCGCCCGGCCCATTATGATTTTGACCGGCGGAGAGCCGATGGCCAGGGATGACGTGTACGATATTGCCCAATACGGTACCGACCTGGGCCTGCGTATGGTCATGGCACCCTGTGGCATACTGATGAACAGGGAGAGTACCAGGCGGATCCTATCCGCAGGGATACAGCGCATCAGTCTGAGTCTGGATGGAGCCGATGCGCAGACACACGACAGCTTTCGGCAGGTGGAGGGTGCCTTTGATGCGGTTTTGAATGCGGCCCGGCTTGCAAGGGAGGAGGAACTGGAGTTCCAGATCAACACCACGGTCACCAAGCTCAACGTGCATCAGCTCGACGGAATTCTCAACCTGGCAGTGGAGCTGGGGGCGGTGAGCTATCACCCCTTCCTTCTTGTCCCCACGGGTCGGGGCCGTGAGCTGTTGGACCTGGAGATCGAGCCGGAAGCCTACGAGGAGGTTCTCTCCTGGGTCTATCACAAGAGCATGGAAATGAGCATTCAGCTCAAACCTACCTGTGCGCCTCACTACTATCGCATCTTTCGACAGAAGGAAAGGGAAGCGGGTAGGAAAGTCAGACCTGAAACCCACGGCATGAACGCCATGACCAAGGGGTGTCTCGGAGGGCAGGCTTTTGCCTTTATATCCAACACGGGGCGGGTTCAGATCTGCGGCTTTCTCGATCTGGAAGCCGGAGACATACGGCGGGAGGGTTACGATTTTCACCGAATATGGCGCAATTCTCCGCTTTTTACCGCTGTTCGGGACCTGGACGGCTATCACGGCCGCTGCGGGCTCTGCGAGTACAGGAGGGTATGCGGCGGCTGCCGGGCCAGGGCATACGCTGCTACCGGAGACTACCTGGCAGAGGAGCCCTACTGTGTGTACAAGCCCAGGAGAAAGGCGGTGCAGGAGGTCTGATGGATATCGGTCCCGGCCAGCAGAGGCTGCTCGAGGAGATACAGCGGGATTTTCCACTTGAAACACGACCCTTCGCAGCGCTGGGAAGGGACATAGGACTGGAGGAACACACAGTCATCGGCCAGATTGAAAACTTCCTCGAGCGGGGAATCATCAGGGAAATATCTGCCATTCTGGATGGCAGTCGTATCGGCTACAAGAGCACATTGGTTGCGGTGCGGGCACCCGTTGAGCGCATCACGCAGCTGGCTGATCGGATCAGCAGCCATCCGGGAGTCAGCCACAACTACCAGCGGGAACATCCCTACAATCTCTGGTTTACCCTGAGCATACCCAAAGAACGGGAGTTTGATCGTGAAATCGACAGGCTCCTGGATTACGAAGAGGCTATTCACTACATGATACTCCCGGCACTGAAGACCTTTAAGCTCAGAGTCCATCTTCGCCTTACAAAAGACATGAATGTTGGAGGCGGGACAGATGAGGAATTGATTGCAATAGATGGGAATGCAGAAGACAGCCGTGCCAAGAACATGCTTCGGCATATTGAGGATTCGGTGACCTCAGACAAACAGTCTGAGAAGCTCTCGGCCGTTGACGATCCTGATCTGGATGGCCTGGACAGAAAGGTCATCTCAGTGCTGCAGAGAGGATTTCCCCTGGAGCCCCGGCCATGGCTCTCCATGGCCCGGAATCTTGGGATCGATGAGGCGGAATTGCTGGACCGGGTACGGGCCCTGAAATCGAAGGGGGTTATCCGAAGGGTCGCCGGCGTTCTCAGACACCGCAAGGCCGGTTTCAATGCCAACGGCATGGTCTGTTTTGCGGTTCCGGAGGAACGGATCGACGAGGCCGGCCGCAGAGCAGCTCAGTTTCCCCAGGTCTCACACTGCTATCACCGTAGTTCTCCTCCGGAGTGGCCCTATCCTCTGTTCGCAATGGTTCATGCCAGGTCGAAGGAGGAGTGTGAGCGCTCTGCGGCGGAGATTGCAGATCAGATCAGCTGCAGCAAGTACAGCATCCTGTACAGCACCCGTGAGTTCAAGAAGGAGAGAGTCAAATATTTCATAGAGAGATGAGGGAAAGAGAGAACAAAAGTGAGAGATCGTTCAAAGGAACTGTTTTCAGTAGCCACCGACGTCATTCCCGGGGGTGTGAACAGTCCGGTCAGGGCCTTCGGCTCGGTACGCATGGAACCGGTATACATCAGGAGCGGGAGGGGGAGCCGGCTGTACGATGTGGATGGAAATGAGTATATCGACTATGTCTGTTCCTGGGGACCGCTCATCCTGGGGCATGCCGACCCGCGGATTCTCCAGGTTCTGCATGAGGCCTCTCAGTCGGGGACGAGTTTCGGGGCCAATACGGAGATCGAGGTCCGCTTCGCCCGTCTGATCACTGAAATCTATCCGTCCATAGACATGATTCGTATGGTCAATTCGGGAACAGAGGCGACGATGAGTGCTGTACGTCTTGCCAGGGGGTATACCGGGCGCAGCAGAATCATCAAATTCGAGGGCTGCTATCATGGTCACGGGGACAGTTTTTTGATAAAGGCCGGCTCCGGGGTACTCACGCTCGGTATACCGGGAAGCCCTGGCATTACCGAAAGCACAGCTCAGGATACCCTGGTAGGCTCGTACAACGATATTGATTCGGTTAAGGCGCTGATAGAGGCCCACCGGGGAGAGATAGCGGCGGTCATTCTCGAGCCAGTCATGGGGAATGCTGGTGTCATCCCGCCGCAGGAAGGGTTTCTAGAAGACCTGCGGGAGGTCACTGCAGAAGAGGGAATAGTACTCATCTTTGATGAGGTCATTACCGGATTTCGTGTAGCCCTGGGAGGGGCTCAGGAACTGTACGGAATTGAGCCCGATCTGACCTGTCTGGGAAAAATCATCGGAGGGGGGCTGCCGGTTGGGGCCTTTGGAGGAAAACGGGAGATTATGGAGCACCTTGCACCTGTGGGCCCCGTGTATCAGGCAGGGACACTGTCCGGCAATCCCCTGGCAATGGCCCTGGGCTATAAAACAGTTTCCATCCTGAAGGAAGGGGATATATACGGGCAGCTGGAAGATCGATCGCGACGGCTGGAGGAGGGAATACGGGAAAACCTGAAGAGGCAGAAAAGGAGTTGCCAACTGAATCGGGTCGGATCGATGATGAGCCTGTTTTTCTCCGAGAAACCGGTCGTGGATTTCACTTCAGCCATGAACTCGGACAGAGAACTGTTTATAGACTATTTCAAATCCATGCTCGACGAGGGGATTTACCTTGCACCATCGCCCTTCGAGGCATCCTTCCTATCGGCCTCCCATTCCGAGGAGGATATCGATGAAACCATAGAGGCTAATGGCCGCTGTCTGCGAGAGGTGTTCAGCGACTAGCAGAGCACCATTTTTTTTCTTTACGTTCATTTTTCAATGTGGTAGAATGTGAGCCCTGTTTGAGCATCCGAGCATGAGCTAATTATAAAAAGAGAGTGAGCATGATGAGGCCAAGACAAATCGTACTTCCGATCATATTGGGCTTACTATGTATTGCACTTTCTTCTGCTTACCTTTGGGCAGAGAACAGTGACGTCTGTATAGCCTGCCATGGTGTAAACTCTCCTGCTCTGGTCATGGAGTGGGAGTTTTCAAGACACGGACAATCGAAGGTGGGATGTCTGGACTGCCATGAGACAGAAAGGGGAGATGTGGATGCGTGGGACCACATGGGATACTTCGTATCTCCTCTTGTAACCCCGAAAGACTGTGCGAAGTGCCATAAACGGGAGTTTGAAGAGTTTGCACGGAGTCATCATGCGAAGGCCGGTGAGATATTGGCGAGTCTTGATAACGTGCTGGCTGAGAAGGCGGCTGGAATGCCCGGTAATATTGCGGATGCCGTAAATGGATGCTGGCAATGTCACGGCAGCATAATCAAGTATGTGAGGGATGATGCGGGGAATATCCTTCGTACCGGCCAGTACGACAAACTGAAGATCGATCCCGATACATGGCCAAACAGCGGTATGGGTAGGCTCAACCCCGACGGATCAAAGGGTAGTTGTCATGCCTGTCATTCGCGACATGCCTTTCAGGCAAAACTCTCGAGAGCGCCTGAAAACTGCGGTAAATGTCATATGGGGCCCGACCACCCGCAAATCGAAATTTATAATGAATCGAAACATGGGATTGCCTTTTATGCAAACCGGGAGCGCATGGCGCTTGACAAAAGGGGGGAATGGGTGCTCGGACGAGATTATTCTGCAGCTCCCACATGTGCGACCTGTCATATCAGCAGTTACATGACACCCGATGGCCAATTTGTGGGGAATACCCACGATGTGGGCGAGAGGATAAGCTGGACGCTGCGGCCGGTCATAAGTACCAAGCTGAACCTGGTCATTTACGAGGACGGCTACAAGGAGGATTATCCTGATACCAGACCTCTCCCCAAAATCGGTGCCAGGGTTGAAACGATAGAGAAGGTTGTAGAGGATGAGTCTCTTGTGAGCAGGAAAGTGACGCGTCGCGTGAAGGAAATTGTAACATGGCAGCAGCGGCGCGAGAAGATGAAGGGTGCCTGCCTCAACTGCCACAATGATACATACGTGGATAATTTTTACAAGCAGTTTGACGATCTGGTAGTCCTCTATAACGATAAATTTGCACGGGTCGCCCAGCAGTTTATGAAGGAGCTCACCACGGACGAGGTTCTGAATCCCGATGCACCCTTTGAACATGAGATCCAGTGGATTTTCTATGAACTCTGGCATCATGAGGGTCGTCGCGCACGGCACGGGGCCAGTATGATGGGGCCCGATTACACCCACTGGCACGGGATGTACGAAGTGTCCAAACATTTTTATCTCGAGTTTTTACCGGAAGTAGTAAACGCGGCGGCATTGAAGGGACCAAGAATGAAACGGAAGTATGAACAAAAGGTTCAGGCGCTTCTGGCCCAGGAGGAGCATCTCTGGCTGCATGGCTTGAGTCCCGAAGAAGCCGCAAAACTGCGTGAGTCCTATCGTGAACGCTACGATCAGTGACAGGGGTCCCGTTCCCGTTACATATCGTTGGGCCATGTTGATATTGTCCTATCTCTGTATGCTCGGGTTTGCCTTTACCCTGCAATCCCTGCCGCCTGTACTCACCCTCATAATCGAAGACCTGGGCCTCACCCACACGCAGGCAGGATTACTCATGAGTCTCTTTGCACTCCCACCGGTTTTCACATCCATTTTCACCGGCTTTTTTTCTGATCGTCTCGGACCCTATCGAGTTGGAATCGTTTCCTTCGTTCTGATGATTGCGGGAGTCATGCTCTTTGCATTCAGTGGCAACTTTCTTCATGCAGGAGTTGCCAGAATTATTGCAGGGATCGGTGCATCAACCCTTGCCATCGTCTCAGCGAAGATAGTTTCACAGTGGTTCGGGGGACGTGAGATTGGGACCGCAATGGGTATTTTCAATACAGCAATGCCGGTAGGTACAATCATCTGTTTTTCGTCCTTTGGCAATATTGGTGAAAGATTGGGCTGGCGGATGGTTATGTTCATAGCGGCGGCGGTTGGTGTGGCAGGATTTATCGCATTTCTTACAATCTTCAAATCTGCTCCCAAACAGTATCGGGCGATCACCACCGCTGAGAAGAGGGAGGATAGGAGGCTCTTCTCGAACCTCCGTGCGATAGCGGGCCCTGTCTGGATGGTTGGGCTGTGTTGGATGTGGTTCAATGCAGCGGTTATTTCATTTTCGACGTTCGCACCCGATTATTTTATCTCAAGGGGTGCAACCATCACTCTTGCTGGAGTACTGGTGAGCATGCTCATGTGGGGTTCTCTTGTTTTGAGCCCGATCATTGGGCGTCTGGTTGATAAGCTTGGCAACAATGATATGTTCATTGGTGTGGGCGGGATGCTGTTGGGGATTTCAATATACCTCGTGACAAAAGTAGAAAGGGCTCTTTTTCCAATGGCATTGATGTCGTTTGCCGTGGCCTTTGTTCCCGCCCCGGTTTTTTCATTTCCAGCAAAGGTCTTGAGACAGGAGATTCTGGGCCTGGTTTTTGGCCTTTACTTTATGATGTCGAGCCTCGGAATGTTTTTCGGTCCCTATGTTGCTGGCTTCGTAAGAGATAAATCGGGCATGTATGAGACAAGTTTCATACTGTTGTCGGTAATTGCCCTCCTTATCACGTTGACCGCTTTCATATCGAGAAGGGTAATGAGGAGTAAATCCTTAAGGGGCCTGTGACTGCTCTTTGGCCACCCCGTCCTCCATAATTACAACCCTGTTTGAGGCGGAGGCGTACGCAATTTCATGGGTAACCATGAGAATGGAAAGTCCTTCCCTGTTCAATGTACTCAAAAGCTGAATGATGGCATCACCGGTTTTTTTATCGAGATTTCCTGTCGGTTCATCGGC
>JAGLSF010000006.1 GCA_023136305.1 Spirochaetota bacterium | reverse complement strand
GATGTCCAGCCCCCCCATCTTCCTGGCTTTCCGTATGAGCTTCCGCCCCTTCTGCATCATCTGCCGTTCCGTATACTGCAGCCCCTTTCCATTGTACCAGAATGAACCTCCAAGCCCACCGATTAGGGCACCGTCTATCCTGACAACCCTGTCGTCTATGGAATCGCATCCCTCAGGCGGATTTTTTATATAGGCTTCGTCATGATTTCCCGGAACGAAGATCAGCGGCTTCGGTATCATGGTCACAAGGAAAGAGAGGTATCTTGCGTCAATATCTCCGCAGGAGATTACCAGGTCGATATCCCTCCAGCGCTCCCGATCAAAGTAATCGTAGAGTGCCCTGTGCCTCCTGTCCGAAACCGCAAGAATGTGCACCAAAGTTCCTCCATCTATACAATAAGGCCCCTATACGTACCGGGCCATCCCTATGTGCTCTTTATCCTGTTCAGGAAAACATGAGTGAGCAATCTGTATACCGGACTTCGGAGATTGCGCCGATGCCGTAAACCATGGGCAAAGATGAATCCCGATATAATGGTATCGTAGTCTGTATCCTCAGGTATTCCCCCCATGAAGTTGCGATAGAACTCGCCCATGAGCACGTATATGTCTCCCGTCCTTAAATTTTTATAGTGCGCCGGCAGAATGGACTTCTCTATCTTTTTGCACCGGGGTAAATACACTTGGGAGTACCAGTTTCTCCCGCGGGTAGACGGATCCTGGTCCGTCGTGTATCCCTCCACCTCCCTGAGCAGGACCTCAAAGCCGTTCTCAAAGGCCAGTATGATATTGCGGATACCTGCCTCTATTTCAAACCTCCGCCTGTACAATGCCCCAGCCATCTCAATGTAGTTGTCCCTGCTGACATATTCGGTAACTGTGGCGTCGATGTATGCAATGCCCATCTGAATTGCGGTTGCGACACGCCTGTTACCGTCGACCACATAGTACTCTCCCCTGTAGAGGTAGAGGTCTATGGGCGGAAAAAAGGTATATTTCTGAAAAGCCTCGCCCATTCCATGCCGACGACTTCTCTCGTGCCGGTCGTGCCTCTTTATGTAGCGGAAATGTTCGTCCAGCTCACCGCACTTGTCAACCGTCCCGGTGACGGCCTTCACCTCTACCACGCGAAGCCCGGCATCCATGACGGTATAGGATACACCCTTCTCCAGCACATCTTCAAAGCACTTGGCCAGCCCTTTCACGATGAAATCTTCTCCAGTTCCTCTTCAATAGACCGTGTATGCTGCATCTCTTCGTACATGAGTGTTTCAAAGAGACGGGTCAGGCCATCGCTTCGAGCATGCTCCATCATCTTTTTATAGAATCGGTAGGCGCAGAGTTCCTTCTGCAGGGCTTTCCCAAGTATCACCTTTTTTGAATCCCCGGGGGATATCACAGGCCATTCTTCACACATGACATCCAGGTCCCCGGACGGAAACTCCTCCACCGCCAGTTGTTTCCTGCTCCCGGAAGCTTTTACCTCCACAGTGGTTCTGCGCTGCATTTCCTCGAGCATGATTCGGTGATGAAGCTCCTGCCCCTGCAGTTTCTTTATGAGATCGAATGAGTCCTCCATTATCGACACCTGAAGTACAGACTCGTAATACCGGTATGACCGTTCCTCAAAGATAATGGCCTTTTCAAGAACAAGCCTGACAAACAGTGTACGAAGAGGCTTTCCCATAAGCGATGGTTATTCCCGTAAGCAGGGTACCCCGGAAGGGAAGACTGCACAGATATGGAATATGGTACTCTCAGGGGAGGATCTGCGGAACGATGATCCATTGCAGTGACCAGATACCCGAATCATCCCGAAACAGACAAACCACACCGCCCTTTGTAAAATCTACGCATTTCTTGCTTTCGTCCTGGCACACGAGCAGAGCGGTAAGACGCTTGAGATGGGGAAGATGACCGATGATCATCACATTCTCCTGAATATCTGCGAGCCGCTCGACCCATCCCCAGGGAAGGGACTGCGGGTTGAGCTCCTTTCCCTCCTCTACCTTTTTCCCGAGATGCAGCTCCCGTGCGATAATCGTGGCTGTCTGCTCTGCCCTCAGCTTTTCGCTGTGGTAAATTTTCTGAACCGATATCTCCGAATAAGCTGCAAGATGAGAAGCCACCTTCTTAACCTCAGCTCGCCCCTCTCGAGTCAGGGGCCGTTCGAGATCGGCTTCTTTGGAAACAGCTTCACCGTGTTGTACGAGGTAGAGATACATATCCTGACCCCCCACCTGTTACCTTGATGACAGTTCTTTTTAGTGTACGCGCAGGCGCCCGTGTTCAAACAATGATCGGCTTCTCTTTTCTATTGTATTTGAGAAAGGGTATATTTACAAGTGTAATCTACACGCCTTTTTCATCAAACCGTACAGAACGGGTGTCCTGTTCGAGACCGGTCGGCTTCGTAAGCATTTCGTAGAGCTCGGGCCGGCGGGTTCGTATCCACCGTTGTCCTGTGTTCTCCTGCAGCAGTGATAGGTCAAGATCGGCAACGACCATATCGTCATCCGCCTTCCAGGTTTCTGCAAGAATTCTGCCGTAGGGATCGATGATCATCGCATTCCCTGTACGTATCTCGTTATCGTCGACTCCCACACCGTTGCTGAAGAGAAGAAAGAGTCCGTTGTCGTGTGCACGGGCAGGGAGCCATCGTATGAGCCACTCCCTTCCCTTCGGGCCCCTGAACTCCTCTTCGATCGCGTCGGGATTCTGATGCCGATTTTCCCACAGAGAACGCTCCACCAGCCCCATGGTGTGCGGGTTCGTTGAGGTACATCCCCCCGTCTGATGGGGCGCCATCAGTATCTGTGCTCCCTTGAGTGCCGTCATACGCACGTTCTCGCCTATGTTGCAGTCATAGCAGATAAGTACACCAACAGAGAGGCCGAAGGGTGCATCGAAGACGGTGTATTCCGATCCCGAACCCAGATGTTCGCTGATGAAGCAGTGCAGCTTTCGATGCCGATATGACTTCCCGTCAGGATGGGCGACCACATAGGTGTTGAACAGTTCTCCCTTTTTATCGATCTCGACGAACCCGGCACCGAGCACGATCCCCGTTTCCTGGGCACGTTTTTTCAGGGCCTGTGTGGACGGCCCATCAAAGACCGGTTCCGCCAGATCGACGAGATTTTGCCTCGACAACTTTCTCAGAAACCAATAGCCGGTTATGCAGCACTCAGGAAAAACCAGGAGCTGCACCTTCTGGTTTACCGCCTTGTCGAGAAACCGGTCGATCTTCCCCATGTTTGCTGCCTTATCTCCTGCCGCATGTTCGAACTGCACAGACGCGGCCCGTACCTTTTTTGCCATCTTCAACCTCCTGAGTAGCATTTTCGAAGATCAGCTGCCTGCGTGGTTCCTTCCCCCCCCTTAAAATAAAGAGGCAGCACGCGGAGTGCTGCCTCTTTTTACTGCCCTATGGTCACTAGCCATAATGCATCCACTATCTTTTATCGGGCATTTTCGAATTTCATTAACATTTTTTTTAATTCTTATCCCCTCAGTTACACGGACCCGATGCGTACACCAGGAGACCCCTTCTGAGGCTACTTCGACTCAGTCATACTGCGAGGATCGAGCACTTCGTCAAGCCTGTCCCCGGGCAGTACATGCCGTTGGGCCGCAACCTCCCTGATTGTTTTCCCAGACTCATAAGCCTCCTTGGCAATTTTACTCGCCGCATCATAGCCGATAAGGGGACTCAATGAGGTGCACAGGGCAAGACTCTGCTCGATCAGCGCCTCAATCCTCTGCTTATCGGCCTGTAGATCTCTGATGCACCGCCGGGCGAAGTTCCGCACGCCAGTCGAGAGAATGTGAATGGACTGGAGCAGGTTATGTGCCATCACTGGCATCATTACATTGAGCTCGAAATTGCCCGAAAGACCGCACAGGGCAATCGCAGCATCATTCCCTATAACCTGGGCCGCAACCTGGCAGAGCGACTCCGCAATGACGGGATTTACCTTTCCGGGCATGATTGACGACCCGGGTTGAACTGCGGGCAGTATAAGCTCACCGATACCGCAGCGGGGCCCGGAGCCAAGCCACCGAATGTCGTTCGAGATCTTCATCATACTCACCGCAACCGTTCTCAGGGAGGCGCTTGCCTCAACGATAGCATCCTTCGCTCCCTGCGCCTCAAAGTGGTTTGAAGCCTCTCTGAAACCTAAGGAAGTTTCTCTGTTCAGCTCCGTGATGAGGGCGGCCGCAAATTCGGGATGGGTGTTTATGCCCGTTCCCACAGCGGTGCCGCCAATGGCCAGTTCGGAGAGGCTTTTCACTGTTGAGCGGACACGACGGATACTATGTTTCGCCATACTTTCGTATCCGCTGAATTCCTGTCCGAGACGCAGGGGGGTTGCATCCTGAAGATGGGTGCGGCCGATCTTGACGATATCATCGAATTGGTGTGCCTTGGCCTGCAGTTCATTCCGCAGCTCTTCCAGTGCGGGCACAAGATCATTCGTGATCCCCTTCAGGGCGGCAAGATGTATACAGCTTGGTATGACGTCATTGCTCGACTGCCCCATGTTCACATGATCATTGGGGTGAACGGGTTCCCTGCTGCCGACCTCTCCGCCGAGCAGCTCGTTCGAGCGGCTTGCTATGACTTCATTCGCATTCATATTGGTTGACGTACCGGAGCCGGTCTGAAATATATCGACAACGAACTGATCGTCAAAGCGACCTTCCATGACCTCGCGGGCCGCCTTCTCTATGGTATCCCCGATTCTGCTGTCCAGGAGTCCCAAAGTAACATTTGCCCGTGCAGCAGCCATCTTCAGCATGCCGAGGGCCCCTATGAAACTCCTGTTGAAGCGAATACCGCTGATGGGAAAGTTTTCGACGGCCCGCTGTGTCTGGGCCCCCCAATATGCCCCCTTCGGAACCTTCATTTCACCCATGGAATCGGATTCTATCCTGAATTTCTGATCGGCCATTGAGAATGACCCTCCTCTGTAAAGGATGATGCCTTTCTCTTTCTATGATACAGGACGGAGCAGGAATAGGCAACAGAGGAGAGCCGGAGAAATCCTTGAAATAGTGAGGTGAGCTCAATACAATGATTGGCACTATGGAAGGAGATGCACAGCACATCCACAAGCGCATTCAGACACTTGGTAAGGCCTATTTTTCCTATCTCGCCAGTATGTTCCCTGTCATGTGCGCGAGTGATGAGTTCCATTTTATGCCGCGTGCCGAAGAGGCATGCGGGTTCTACGAGCGCCTGGACAGCATAGATGAAGGATCGATCAACGATTGCATAGAAAGGCTGAAAGCATACAGCAGAGACATCGACTTCCTGCGTAAAAATCCTGTTTTTCGGAAGATCGGCCGCAAGGGAAATCACAGGTTGTCCCCGGACACTCTCGAGGACTACATCGATCTCCTTCTCCTGCAATCGAGCATGTCCGCACTGCTCATCGAATTCGAGAAAAACAGGGCATGGATGCACAATCCGCTCCTCTACCTGAAGATCGGATTCATCGGCATTGATCATGCCCTGCATAAGCCCGCCTCCACTGCGCGGGAAGCGATAGAGAGGGCCCGTGAACGGCTGGAGGCACTTCCAGGCCTCTTTGCGCAGGCGGTACGGAACCTCAGAAGGGTGCCGGAGCCCTATCATCGTGGCGCCCTCGAAATGGTTGAGGATTGCAGGGGCTATCTTGGCGAAATTGCTGCCGCGTACACTGAACATAACAGTCTCATCGAAGCTGCAGGACGGGCCGCAGACGCGCTCACCACTTTGCGCACATATCTGAAGGACACACATCCTTCCATTGAAAACCTTTCTGCCCCCGATGCACTACTCGAAAGGACGCTCCGGGATCATTTTCAGGTCAGCAGGGATATCTCAGAGGTGTTGCAAATTGCCCGGGCTCAGTGGGATGAGAACCTGCGTTTACTCAGGGAGATAGAGGGGCAGATCGGCTCGGGCAACAGCTGGCTCGAGCTATACAGCTCATACAGACCCGGTGAGCTCCATAAAAGGGAAACCCTTGAACTGTACAGGGAGGAGAACAGAAGACTTCGTGAATACTTTAAATCTCAGGGTTTCAGCGGGAGCGGGGTCGACGCACCGCTCCGTATCCTTCAGACACCACGCTATCTTCAATCCGTTCGCGGATCGGCCTCCTTCAGTGCGGCATTCAGCAGTGATCCGCGGGAAGAGAGTCTCTTTTACATCACCACGTACCTGTCCGATGCAG
The DNA here is from genome assembly GCA_023136305.1 of Spirochaetota bacterium. Classification (GTDB taxonomy): domain Bacteria; phylum Spirochaetota; class B62-G9; order B62-G9; family DRHN01; genus JAGLSF01. The sequence continues at coordinate 12,371 of JAGLSF010000006.1, read as the reverse complement.
CCGGTAGTGGAAGGCTTCGCGATCGGCTTCATCGCGAGTACCGCTTTCTCACCGCACATGAGACCTTCCCTGGCCACCATCTTCTCGATCATACCCGGCGGAATATTGCAAATCCCGTAAGACGGCAGATCGAGTCGCCCCTCTTTTATGAAGGATGGGCGACGTATGCTGAATCGCTGCTCATCGAGACCGGCTATGTGAAAGGTCCTTTCGAGAGGCTCGTGTTTCACAAACGAAATCTCTGGCGTGCTGCCCGCTGTCTTGCAGACGTGGGGTTGACTGCCGGATTGATGAACATGGGGGAATCACAGAGGTTGCTCGAATCATCGGGTTTCAGTGCACAGGAAGCGGCAACTCAGATAAAACGGTTTCGCCTGAACCCAGGCTATCAGCTCTGTTACAGCCTGGGGTCCCACGAAATATTGAATCTCCGCAAGAGTTGTGATACACTGCTCACGAATGGCAGTTTTCATCGACTGCTGCTCGAAAGCGGAGAACTGCCCTTCTCTCTGATCAGGTTAAAACTGAAGCATCTCACGCTGGGCGACGGCGCGGATTCAGGGCCCCACAATGACCGTGGCCTTCACAGGAGGACTTACCGTGCATGAGTTCCTGGGATACCACTCCGAGTGGAATTTGGGAAGCCCGGGAGGGTGGGACTATCAACGTATCACACAGCTCATCGGCAAAGCCGTCTGGGAAGAGCTGAACCGGGTCAGAGCCATCGACGTTCCGCTCGATTTCGACCACCCGAAGCTCTTTCCGATTCAGGGTTTCCTCAGCATGCTCGAACAGGCACATCAGCTGCGCGGCGAGCATGACCGCAATCTCATCGCCGTAGTGGCTGAGGAAGAGACGCTTGACATCGTCACCGAGAACAGGAACCTCGCAGAGTGGCTGAACAGCCTGAAGGGGCTCAGGGGAGAGCTCATGGCACCTCAGGAACTCGAGCTCTACCATGGGGAGGTGTGCAGGAAGGGCGAGAGGGTCTCTCTTCTCTTCATGGATTTCAACACCGATGTGCTCCTCAATCTTCACAGGAAGCATGGGCTCGAACCCGTACTCCAGGCAGTCCGCGAGAACCGGGTCATCAACCCGCGGGGTACGGAACCCATCAATGTCAAGAGCACCTTTGAAATCATTACCGGTCCTCTCGGCGTACATTTCCACGACGAGATCGTAAGCCGCACACCCTGGACACGGCAGTTCTATCCCAGAAGCACGCAGGGCCCGAAGGAAGAGCGTATAGCTGACCTCATTGAGTGGACACGAAAGAACTGGGACCAGCTCGTTCTCAAACCCGAACGCGGTTACTCGGGCAAGGGAGTCAAGGTCGGCGGTGTATATAAGAGGGCCGATGAGGCGATAGACCTTGCACTGCAAGCTGGTGATTACATCCTTCAGGAAAAAATACCGCTCGAACTATGGGCAGAGGATATGCCCACCCTCGACACTGCAGGGGAATGCATTGAGCTTCGAAGTTATCAGACGGATTTCCGCTGTCTCGTGGGGTCCGACGGGCTGATGGGCTTTCTTGGCCGCTACGGAGGCGTGCCGACCAATGTGGGGAGCGGCGGAGGGGTACAGCCGCTTGCGGTTCTACACGGGGACAGCAACCCGGGCGACGCGATAGGGCGGATAAACGATGCAATCATGGGCATGTCCTGTGAACAGGTATTGCCCATCGTGGAGTTGCAGAAAAAAATGGCCATGGAACACAGTTTTACCTATCTCCTCGGTCCAATCAAGATTGCTCTTCGCCCGAGGGTGCTCACCGAGGGACAGATAGCTGCACTGACAAGCTACTGTTCCGCACTATGGAAAGACTGCATGCTGCTTGAACGCATGTGGCGTTCTGCCGAGCTGGACGATCTCATACACATTGAGGACGAGGAGCTGGAGATTGCGAGGGCACAGCCCTGGGAGGGAGGCCCGGCGATCATCGCCTCTGATGGCCTGTTCAATTTTCTCTCCACCACAATGAAGGGTGAAGAGGGCACTGGAAAATCGGGATGAGTATAGAGGTTGAACCTGACTGGTGGAGGACCCTTTTCGATGATATCTACCTCATTACCGATGCCCGTTCGGTCTGCGATCCTGATATAACCCGTGCAGAAGTTGATCTCGTCTGCAGGCTACTCGATCTGCAGCCCGGTCATCGTGTGCTTGATCTCTGCGGTGGACATGGCCGCCACAGCATGGAGCTGTACAGGCGCGGGATCACCGACTGCACCCTCCTCGATTATTCACCCTTCCTTGTCGACCGTGCGAAAGAGCAGGCCCGAAAACAGGAGATAATGATGGATTGTGTCAGGGCTGACGCCCGGCATACGGGGCTTCCCTCCGGTTCATTCGATGATGTGATCATCATGGGTAATTCACTGGGATATGGAAAGGAAACAGGTTGGGATCTGCGTATTCTGCTGGAGTCCCGGCGTCTGCTCTGTACCGGTGGCCTCCTGCTCATCGATGTCGTGGACGGGAGCTGTATGCGTGAGACCTTCAACCCCTGTGCATGGCATGAGATCGGTGAGGATATTATCGTCTGCCGCCTGCGCGAGCTGCTGCGGAATCGCGTTAATGCACGGGAGATCGTACTCAGTAAGGAGCGGGGACTGCTCAGGGACCAAACCTATTCAATCCGTTTTTACAGGCCCTCTTCACTGAAGAGACTATTTGAACGCGCCGGTTTGTCGGACATCGAGGTTCACACCGATTTCAGCCCGCATCGTCTCGACGGCGATTACGGGTGCATGAACAACCGTATGATCTGCATTGGCAGAAAGAGGTAGCGTTAAATCGTGTTTTCAACCCGAACCTGTAGTACAATTGACATGAAGGGAGCTATATAATGGGAACACATTTTGAACAGATACCGGATGCAATCAAGAACCACATACGGGAGGTCACCAAAACATCGGGATTGCCCGATTCAGAGGAATCCCTTGAACGTATTGCCAGAACCTGGCTCGAGAAGCGTGAGATGTTCCTAGAGCAGTTGAGCCTCCTTCATATGAAGGAGGTTGATTCGGTGGCGCGGGAAGCGCAGAGGGCAGTACTCATGCTCACCTATTCGGGTTCTCTCGTCTCGATCGGGGTACCCGAAATCGATAGTTCTCCCGAAGGGGGCAGGCGGTGGGCTGAATATGCCAGCATCGGCCTTCGTATGGACGTGCCCGACATAGCTCAAAAGAGTGATGCGGTGGTATCCGGGGAAATAGCCCTTGACCGGGGCATCGAGTTCCTTGACGGACCGATCAAGAAAAGCTCGCCGCTCCTGAAGATCGCCCTCTGTGGTGATGAGGTAAGCCCCGCAGAGCAGGACAACCGTATCAGGGAAGCGACCATTTTTCTCACCAACGGATTTGTCAAGATCAACAGAACACTCAGCAGTGCAGGTGAAGCCATACCCGATCAGTTCACCATGAGGTCCATGATCGGTTATCTGGCCGCGAAGAACGGTCTGACCCAGAAGGAAACGAAACAGCTTCTCGATGACTACCTTTCCCTTATCGAAACAGGGGTGCTGCTTGGAGAAAAAGTCCCTCTGGGCAAGCTCGGGAAGATGCAACTTCGTCTCCATCCAGCACAGAAAGCACGTGTGGGAAGACATCCCGCCACCGGTGAGGAGATCACCATTGCGGCAAAACCCGAGATGTATGTGCCGGCTTTTTCATTCAGCAGTTCTCTGAAGGAGAAGGCAAGCAGTGTCAGAGTGGATGAGCCTGAAGGTTCCGAATAGCCCAAAATAATGGGAAAATATTTTTAGCTGCTATTTTTTTATGCCGCCGTCGAATACGACGGTGGTGTCGCCGACCCTGATTACATCACCCGACCTGAGCACCTTTGTACGCACCTGACGGTTGTTCACCAGAACCGTACCGCCTCTCGAGGCAACCCGGTACACGCCGTCCTTCTGCTCGATCTGCACCATGGTCTTCGCTACCTTCCGATCACCCGTTATGGTCACATCATCCGCACTGTCGGCCCCGATAGTGACCGAGCGTCTCCGTGGAGGTATGGCCATTGTCTGAACCCGCTTGCCCCTGCCCTTTCCCTGATACACGTCGAGTGTCGGCGTCTCCTTCTTCCCCTCGAGACCGATGAGTGATAGGATCCAGAGGAGGGCCGCAACAACCGGCACGATGGTGAAGGCAAGCCACTGATAGGCAGGTTGGGGAAACCCGAAAAGGGAATCGGAAAAGTAGTAACGCTCCGACCGAAGGAGTCGTTCACCCGATACGGGTTGATACTCAACACTTACAAGCTTCCTGTCTGCAGGACTCATTCCAGCAGTGTAGATCAAAAGATACTCGTTCAGTATCTGATCACGTATGAGAGAGTATAGCCGGGCGATGTCTTCAGGACTGTATGTGGAAAAGTGCACCCCTCCCGTTGCACCTGAAATACGGTTCAGATTGTTGTTGTCCGCCTTTTTGCTCAAACCGATGGTGAAGATCGATATACCCTCTCTTTGAGCACTCTCAATAACACCGTCAATACCAAACCTTTCAGGGAAATGGGGATTATCTTCCATGGGAAAATCCACACCATCAGAAAGAAGTATGATTACCTTTCTCCCTCCGTACGCACCCATCTTCTCTATGGACTGATAGAGGGTCTCATAGAGCTCGGTGTAGGCCTCTTCTTCCGGTGGTTTTGTGACCTGAAGGAGCGCCCTTTCGACCGTGACCTTGTCGTCAGTCGGCAGCACGACTGCATCCATCCTCATATTGAAGGACACCAGGCCTATCCGGTCTTTGGGATTTCGTATCTCCTTCAGGAGGTCTGAGACTGCCCGTTTTGCACTGGTAATGCGCCACACCTCGGGATCATCGGAATTCTTAATCCTGCCGTCTGCATTCCAGTACATACTTCCCGAATTATCGATAACGAGGAGAAAGGTGACACCCTGTGTGACGTTTGCACCTTCCCGGAGCTCGATAATCTCTCTGCTCAACCTCTGACCATCGGCAGACTCGAAAAGTGCAAAGTCTTCCCTCTTTAGTCCCTTGACCGGCTTACCACCCATCCCGGTTACACTCACATAAACCCCAATGCGTTGATTGATGAGGAGTGAGGTGTTATCGATCTGGGCCACTCTGAGCGTTTCAGCACCGGCCCAAGAGAACGGTACACTGAGTAGTAGAATCAGCACAAACCATCTAAATATTCTCATGTCTCCCCTCCACCTACTTCCGTGAAAACCTGAACTGGGCGTCCCCCAGCCGGATAATATCGCCATTGTGCAGAACTGTTTTCTCCACCTTCTCGTCATTCACATAGAGGGGTTTCCTCTTGTCACCCTGTACAATGGTGAAGTTCTTACCTTCACGAAGAATTTCCGCATGTTCATCCGACACATTTTTATACCCGCTCAGCGTTATTTCCGTACTCTGGGCCTCACCGACCAGCGTTTTTCGCTGAGTGAGCAGAAACTCACTGCCCCTGGACCGGCCGCTCAGCAGCCTGAGAAAGCCTTCCGTAAAACCCCTCTCCACAAAACCATAGGACAGACCAACCAGAAAACCGAGCAGGGAGAGTCCGACCAGGCGGGAGTATGCGCTCTGAGGGGCAATGATTCGTGCATACTCGACAACAAGCCCGCCGAGCAGCCCTCCTATGAAACCACCCAGCAACCCGTTTCTCACCTTGCTGCCAGACCTGCTTCGAATCCCCTCGGAGATGCCGACGAACAGGCCGAACACCGACCATCCCAGAGCCCTTGAAATGGGGATACCGAAGTGCTTATAGCCCCCGGATGAGTTGAAAAAAAATGTACCGATGTAGAGCAGCGCAGCCTGACCGGAGATCATACCGAGAATCCCGCCAACGGCTCCAACGATCATACCAGTAATAGCACTTTTTCGGAGTTTGTCCCCGGAATGTGTAATTATCCCCTCACTCATGCCGAAGATCCCGCCTATAAACAGGCCGGCTACAAGGCCAAGTACAATGCTGAAAAAAAGCAGGGACGGAAACGCGGCCTGATAAAAGAGGACAAGCTCGGAAAAGGGCCAGCAGAGTGCCCCAGCGAGGAGTCCGATGAGACCGTAGAAAAGCAGACGCATACCAAGTGTCATGAATACCCCCACCGATTATGTCATGAATACTCTCAACGCAAAACTTAATCAACAGATCACGCTATTGTATATCAATTTCCTTGTTCTCGGGATCAAAGGAGACCTGGAGTTGTGTCGTCCTGCCAGGACTGATGGTAAACTGGAAGTTTTTTACCCTCTTAGTCCCCTTTCGAACGGTCAGTACATAGCTTCCCTCGCTGAGCTTGAACTCCCTCTCCCCCTCAATGGTTCTGCCGTACTGCTCGAACACTCTGGTTTTTCCTCCGATAAAACTGCCCTTTCGATTATCGATGAGGATCTCGAGGCCATCAACACTGCTATTCACGAGCAGTGTACCAGCTTTCTTTACCAGACTCAGACTGACATGAACGGTATCAAGATCAGGCTCAACAAAGAACTCAATCTCCTCTCTATAGTGAGAAGGCGCCTCGACATTGACTTGGTAGTTTGCTCCTGAAGTAAGCTGACTGCTCAAATTTTTCCATAGCCTGTCACTGCCCCGGTACCTCTTCCAATCCACCCACCGGTCCGAATCCTCGATATAGAGGGCGATGTCGGTTTGGGCATACAGGGATTTCCCGGTTTCACTGTCCATCACGTCAATACTGAGATCTATGGGCTTGGTTTCACCCTCGTGAAGTCTAATCTCAAGCACCCGCCCCATTGAGGTTTCCACCGCCTGCTTTTGAAGCACACGGGGTTTAAGATAGAGAGACCTGTAATACTTTCTGTTTTCAAGATAGATCTCCACTTCATAGTATCCTGCCCGCAGGTATCTGCCACCGGATGTCAGTATCAAATCGGTCGGTTTCTCCTCCTCCTCGTTGGAGAAAAGCTTTGGCAGCGTTTTCCGGGGAGTCAGCCGGTAACTGAACGTGAGCGGCACGCTATCCGGAGCCTGCTCATCCGGAGATGCATTCAGGCGGACAGCAGCATATATAAGACCTATACGCTTATGGTAGTCCTGTGGGACAAGCGCCTTCAACTCGATCCTTCCATAGTTTTTCCCTCCAAAGTACTCGTAAAAATAACCTCTGTAGTAGGAGTATAATCCGCCAACAACGAATACGAGGAAAAGGGCAAGCCCAATGGAGAATTTTACAAGAGGCCTCCCCGCCCTTGCCCCCCTTCCAATGGTTGCGGCTGCAGACACCTCCGTGCCCTCGAGATACCGCTTGATGGTGCTCCTTACCGCCTTCTGCGAACGGTATCTGCGTGTGTACCTCGACAGTAATCTTAGCACCTGATAAAGGTCCGTATAGCGGCGCTTCACCCTGTGATGCATCATCTTTTTGATGCGTTTTACGAGATAACCGGGAATGTCCGGATTCAGCCGCTTTGGGTTTTTATAACTCCCCCTGTTGATCCGATCAATAGCATCTGGTGTAAAGCTTCCGGGAAAGGGTTTTTCTCCGGTTAGCATCTCGTAGAGCATGACCCCCATTGAGTAGACATCCGAACGCTTGTCAACTGAACGGGAATCGGCGATCTGTTCCGGAGACATGTATGCAGGTGTTCCGAGTGTCATCCCCGCCTGAGTGAGGCCCTCCTTCTCAGACTCCATGGTCGTGGCAATACCGAAATCAACGAGCTTCACCTCACCCTCCTTGGAGAGGAGGATGTTCGCAGGTTTGATGTCCCGGTGAATAACGCCCTTGTCGTGTGCGTATTTAAGGCCCTTGCACACCTCTGAGAAGATGAGTATGGATGCTTCTGTGGAGAGCTTGTTCCTCTCAGCGATCAGCCTGTCCAGACTTCTACCGTCCACGAACTCCATGGCAATGAAGTATGATGACCCCGATTTGAAATGATCGTATACAGGTACGATATTCTCATGCCGGAAATCAATCATGAGCTGAGCTTCACGCTTGAACCGCTCACTGATCCCGGCACCGCCTCTGAGGGTAAGCTGTTTCAGTATGACGAATCGCTTCAGTGTCGGATGCCTTGCCTTATATACGGAGCCCATGCCGCCCTTGGCCATCTTTCCGACTATCGTGTATTTTCCGACCTTTGTGAGTTGTTTGGGCATTCCCTCACCCCCTCTCGAACAGGGACTGTACGCCGGGTTGAAAACGTTCCTAAAGCCTATTCCCCGTTTTCAATGGCCAGTATGTCTCTCTCCAGATCGATTTCGCCTTCCGGTTGAATATGCGCGATAATAAACCGTTCAGGATTGTGTATCTGTACATATTTCCCGTCCGCACGTAGATGATACATTCCCCGCACCGGCCTGTGGCCCCCGAAGTAGCGGGCATCATCATGTTCATCGGTATCCAGGTAATACTCGAGCATACGCCCGACACTGCCATCTTCAGCATCATCGTTGGCGGTCCAGGTGAGTCCCTCCACCACCTCAGGTCTGTCCCTGTATTCGACAATGTCTTCTCTTTCAAAGAACTCAGCCGGTTCTGAATGGGAAATGACAAAGTTCCGCCCAATGGCAAACAGGGGAAGGTTCTTCTCGAACTCGTAGTAGGATTCGAAGAACTCGTCACCATAAAACTGACGAACGTAATGGGTAACCATGGGCCCCTCGTAGGCATATTTCCTGAAGGGATGATTTCCGCCCCCCTGTTCATTGGCGATATTCTCATGATTACCCTTGAGAAAATGGAAGAACCGCGGAAAGGCAGTTTTGACCTCCATGACCATCTCCATGATCCCGAGGCTCTCACGCATCTCCTCATCCATGTGCCTGCGCTTTTTATAATTTCCCTTGAACTCATCGTAGGCCAGCTGCCACCGCTGAGCGGCCCTTCCCTCGGCGTGAAAGCCGTCTCCCACACATACAACCTGCAATTCTCCTCTGCTGAGAAGGGCAATGACTGATTCACCCTCCGGGAACTCAAAATGCATGGTACTCAGGAAAAAATCCATTCGTGCATGCAGGTCAGGCACGATAATGGTGGGAATATCCCGATGCAGCTCTACAATCCCGCCGGGCAGACCCGAACTGTCGTAGGGTCTCAGCTCTTCGTCCTCATTGATGAGCACGAAGTTCACCAGGTCGAGCTTCCGCAGGTATGGAATCACTTCGGGAGGGGTTTTTCTCCCATGTATGCTACACAGGCACTCCTCGACATCGGCCCACCCGTTCAGCATGCCGTCCTTTTGCTCGTCCATGTCCCTCTAGTGCAGCCAGCAGCCCAGATAGCGGTTAAATCAGTACTACTCTGCAATGATGGTCTTGTTTACTTCAGCGAACTCATCGGTTATGAGCTGTGTCGCTTCGGTGACTTGATCTTCCTGTTCTTCAATACTGAGCTGCCCCGAAACCACGGCTATTTTCAGTATGGCTGAGGTGTGCTTCACCGGTCCGACTTCAAACTTGATTGACTCGTCGAGCACGATACTGCCATCGATTATCGAACCTTCCTTGTCCGCAACATCGGGAACATCACTCCGCAGCCCTATGCTCGTGTACTGAACCTTTCGTACATCATCAACCAGGGGCCCTATCCTTACAAGCGAACCTGAATAGGTAAGTGCCAGTGCAGCCCTGTCTTCGTCTCCTTCAAAGGACTCCACCTCCTCCATCTGAAACTGTTTGGTTAAGTCTTCGAAGACCTGACGCTTTTCCAGCCAGCCTCTTGCTATCTTCTCCTCTGATTCATCTCCGGGTGGAAGACCGGAGGTTTTCGTGATCTCCTGCACATGATCCTTGATCGTATCTGGAAGCTGATCAAAATATTCACCCATTGCATTACCTCCTACAGAATTTCGAGTTTCGTTTTTCCAACCGTAATGGCGTCACCGCTGTGAATGCGAACCCTTTCGCAGGAACTGATTGGATTGTTGTTGACATAGGTACCATTGGTGCTTCCCTTATCCATAACGTAGTAGTCAGAGCCGTCCTTTTCGACGAGTGCATGCTTTCGGGATACAAGCGGGTCTTCCCGAATAACTATGTCATTTACCTCATCACGGCCGATACTTATCATTTTGTTAATATTGATGTTACAGTCCTTGAATCTGATCCGTCCAACCTTGGTTTTCAGGCTCCTGCTGATCTTCTTTCCCTTCTCCCCCCGCTTGTATATCGTTTCATCCGGCATACCGATTACTCCTTCCATCAATGAGGATTGTTGCCTTCCCGAGTCAAATGCGGCTGAGGCTGCATGGGCCCAACCTGCACGCATCATCCCTATTATAGTGCACAATGACTGCAGGTACAAATCCCTTTGTCTCTGGATATATAGGGTGAATATCGAATTTTTAACCCTTCAACAAAAAGAAACATAAATTTGGTTCAAATGAGCATAGTGCTGGCGAACGAAGTTCGCCCTATATACGCTCCACTTCGGGTACAATGCCCCCACAGAGATCAGGAACAGATTCGGGATCTGATTAGATGGTCACGTTGAGCCAGCCGCCGTCCACATAGTAGGTGGATCCGACGCAGTAGCTGGCCCGTTCTGAACAGAGAAATACAAAGAAGTGTGCCAGCTCCTCGGGGGTGGCAAAGCGGCCGATTGGTGTATACTCCCTGGCTATCCTGTCGAAGTACTCGTCAACAGACAGGCCTTCCTTTCTTGACAGGCTTTCCGCTCCCCTCCTCCAGGCAGGGGTCAGTATAAGGCCCGGATTTACGCAGTTTACCCGTATGTTGTCCCCAATAACCTCATGGGCAAGGCATTTTGAAAACATCACGAGTGCTGCCTTCACCGTGTTGTACACAGGTTCATGCCAGAGCGGCTGACGGGCACAGATGGAGGCATTGTTAATGATGACACCGCCTCCCCTTTTACGCATTGGGGGGACGAACCCGCGGGCAAGCCGAATTGCAGCCATAACCTGAAGATCCCAGAAGTACTGCCACCTATCGTCTGAGGAACTCAGTATGGCCTCCTCACTCCCCATGCCAGCATTGCTTATGAGTATGTCTACTCCTCCAAATGTGTTTTCAACAGACCGCACGAAACGGTTGATGTGCTGCGCACGGGTCACATCCACCGGCACACCGAGGGTCCGCACATGGTATCCTTTGGCGATCTCTGCTGCTGTTTCAAGGGCTTCATCCTCATTTCGTGAGCAGAGGGCGATGTGTACACCTTCAGCTGCGAGACCTTTCGCAACACCAAGACCTATTCCCTTGCTCCCACCCGTGACGGCAGCGACCTTTCCCTCGAGACCAAGATCCATATCCTCTCCTTCCTGCTATTCTCTGATAGTACGGCTAGCAAGCCCACTGGTCAATCTCTAAGTGCTCCGGCCGCAGGATCGGAAAAGCATCACGAGGCAATATGAAAGAAAAGAATAGTATACGCAGGATGAAGGTCCGTAACCTGTTGAAATAGGGCAGTACTGTTATTATCTTTGTATCTCTTCACAAACCACCCGAACACGGGGGGCTCATACAAGCCTGATATGTAGGCTCATGCCAGCCTGACACGGAGCCTCACCCTGGAAAGGAATTACATTGCCGCTACTCCCCTCCCTTGAGCTGATCAGGAGTGCATTGCACATGGGCTATGCCGTCCCCTCATTCTGTACGTGGGATGCAGAGTCAGTGAAAACAGTACTCGATGTGGCCGAAGAGATGAAAGCACCGGTTATGGTTATGAACGGTTGGGCCGAGTTCCCGGTCATCAGGCCGGCTCTTTACAGCATCATCGTCTACGGGCTTATCGAAAAGTACAGTATTCCCGTTTCCCTGCACCTTGACCACGGTCAGTCCCTGGATGAAGTACGGGAGTGCATCGAGGCGCATTATACCTCTGTGATGCTCGACTTTTCCAGCCGACCTTTCGAGGAAAATGTGAAGGCCCTGCGGGAGGTCGCTGCTCTTGCCCGCCCGCACGGCATCACCGTGGAGGGAGAGCTCGGCGCAGTAGGCATGGTTGATACGGATGTGCTCGAGGGAAATCCTGAATCAACCCTCACCGACCCCGAGTCCGCCCGGAGATACGTCGCGGAGACGGGTGTGGATATGCTCGCCGTGTCCATCGGCAATGCCCACGGCCTGTACAGGGAGGATCCGAAGCTGGACTTCGATCTTCTCGGCAAAATACGGGAGTCCGTGCCTGTTCCCCTCGTGCTGCACGGCGGATCCGGGACGCCCCAGGAGGACCTGGATACTGTCATATCCATGGGAATCGCCAAGGTCAATGTGGCCAGTGAGTCCGTGCATGCGGTGAGGGAATCACTTATGGAGCAGTGGTCCTCCCGGGAGAACCTGTGGGTACCCCTGGCGACGGAAAAGGCCTGTCGGAAGATGGCTGATGTGGTGCGGAAGTGGATTCGAAAAACCGGCGCAGCGGGCAAGGCGTGACGGGTTGTCGAATT
>JAGLSF010000059.1 GCA_023136305.1 Spirochaetota bacterium | reverse complement strand
CTGAGATGCTCACGCTTGTGCAGGATCATCTAAACCGCTGTCGCGACTGCAAGGAAGAATTCGAGGCTTTGCTGTCCATCGTTAAACATATGAACCAATAACCACAATGCATTTAAAAAACGTCACTGCCCAGTATCCAGCCCCTGTAAAAAGGTAACCTGATCGCAGGTTATAGTGTAGTGCAGGCTACAGCGTTATTTCGACACGCGTTCTTTTTTTGTGTCTCGTGGTGAAATCATCGACCGTTCCGTAGGCAAGTATAACTGTGTATGTCTTCCCCTCAACAAGTGTCCGGTCATTGGGGTCGCCCGAATCAAGCGGTAAAGCGAAAGCAAGCTCAGTTTTTTTCCCAGACTCGCTCCCTCCCCTGATAATAACATCATTACTCCCGCCCTGTGAATCATCCGGATCATGAGAGGTGTACCAGGAGCCGAAATCATCCCTTATTTCAGGAGCACCATCCCTGACAAACCCGATGATAATATTGGCATCCTTCATAAGACTGGTCGGATCAAAACCGACAGCCACCCATCCATCAGTCGGGGCCGAGACCACAACCTCAAGAAGTGGACCGGATATTTTCCATTGCAGCGTAATGCCTTCTGCCGAGATTTCATTGTAACCCTGCCTGTTAATGGACTGTTTTACAGTTTTCGACTGAGCGAGATTGAAAAATAAAAAAACAGATACGATTATTACAACCCCTGCCCGTAAAAAACCTTTTTCATTTTTCATTATGTCCTCCGTTACTTTGTAAAATAACATGTAATTTCATTCTTCTCCACTGTATTTGCAATGTATGTGCTGTCACTTATAAACAACGATCAGTGATATGTCGAGGTCCTGTATGCGCTGTGCATACTCCTCAGGTATCTCTGAGTCGGTGATGATCAGGTTGAAATCGGTGAGGTCAGCGAAGTGGGCTAAACGGGTTTTGCCGAATTTCGAGGAGTCTGTGAGGAGAATACGGGTTTTCGATGTGGCCATGACCGCCTTCTTGGTTTCGATTTCGTAGGCATTGGCACAGGTAACGCCCAGGGAATCGTGCACACCGGCGGCCGATATGAATGCCTTGTCAGACCGGGTTGATCTTATCAGGTCCAGCCCACCCGGACTGCTGAACATAAGGGTGTTTTCGTGGAAATAGCCCCCCGCAAAGATGGGTGTGCAGTTCTTCTTACGGTATATCTCGACGAGTATGTTGAGCGCATAGGAGAGAACCGTTATGGGGAAGTCTATGGGTATGAACTTGGCAAGATACTCGGTCGTTGAACCCACATCGAGGACGATCGTGTCGTTGGGCTCAATGAGCGCTGCCGCTTTCTGTCCGATCTTCATCTTTTCCCTGGTTTTTTTGGCACCTTCGTGTGTTATGAGGTACTTCTCATGCTCTATGTCACGCTCAGTGGATGTTCGAAAGATTGCGCCTCCGGGTATGATCTCCACAACGCTCTCTTCAGCGAGATAGTTCAAATCCCTCCGTACAGTCATTTCTGAAACGTCGAGTCTCCTGCTCAATTCCTTGATGGTCGCAACGGTTTTGAGCCTGAGTATATCGACGATGTGCTTGATCCTCTGATTTCTGTCCAACAGGTCACTCCCTCCCAGTCAGCATCAAAACTTCGGGTCAATCGCATATATAAGCATTTTTCGTTATATTTGAATCAAAAAATGTAAATAAATTAACTCACCCTTTACTATTATGATGTATAGGTAATTGTTAATATATTGAAAGTTATCATGATAAAAGCACTCATTATTAGTTTAATATCTATATGCAGGCAGTGCAAGGCTTTTTCACCACTATAAATTCGTTAAATTTAAATAAAATATTGACAAAAAAATTACTTTTTGTTAAAATAAAGACAGAGAATGTGACGATATTATCAAATATAATGATGGGTGAATTGACATGCACATCTATCAGGGACTTTTAAACCAACTGGCGAGGGAGCATGACTATGGTAGACCTGCGAACCTACATCTTTATTGATCAGCTGCAGCTTCAAATGGCTTCGTATATTGCAATGGTATCGAAAGGGTATTTCCCCGTGGCCGGACAGGCATGTTGCGTTATCGAAATCTCGCCCGGCATTGAGATCAACCGACTCACCGATATTGCGGTGAAGGCAACGGATGTGAAACCCGGGCTTCAGATCGTTGAACGGCTTTTCGGACTTCTGGAAGTGCATTCACACAATCAGGGAGACGCGCGCCAGGCGGGTGAGGCGGTTCTGAGTGCCCTGGATGTCCAGGACGACATGCGCATGAAGCCGCACATATTGACGAGCCAGCTCATCAAGAACATCGATCCGCACCATGCCCAGCTCATCAACAAAATCAGATATGGGAACATGATCGTAAGGGGAAACACGCTCTACATCCTTGAACTAGAGCCTGCCGGGTACGCCTACTATGCGGCAAATGAGGCGGAAAAGGCGTCACACATCAATATCATAGAAGTTGTAGGGTTCGGACGGTACGGCAGGGTGTACATTGCGGGAGAGGAGTCAGAAGTGGTCGTCTCCCAGGACATGGTCGAGAAGAAGCTCAAGAACATCACGGGAAGAGAGCCCACAGGTCAGACAGAGTAGTGCCATGGGCACTTCACACATAGAGAGAATTGATACTTTGAGGAGGAATTATGCCTGACATTTACACAGATGCACTTGGAATGATCGAGACAAGAGGTTTTACAGCAATGGTTGAGGCGAGCGACGCAATGGTGAAGGCCGCCAAGGTCGAGCTGATGAGCTATGAGAAGATAGGCGGCGGGTATGTAACCACAATCGCAAGAGGCGACGTTGCCGCAGTGCGTGCAGCCCTCGATGCGGGCAGCAGAGCGGCGGAGAAGGTCGGTGAGGTCATCTCAGTGCACATCATTCCTCGGCCTCATACAAATGTTGATGAGGTGCTTCCCCTTGGCAGGGGTCCGGTTAAGTCAAAAGCGTTTCAGACGAAGTAGACCTCATCTGATACGGGGTACATAGCATATGTTACTAGCGCGGGTAGTGGGCACTGTGGTATCCACACGCAAGGAACCGAAAATTGAGGGGATCAAGTTCCTTCTCCTCGAGAAGATCGACCCAAAGACCGTGAAGGGTACTGGAGACTATGTGGTCGCCATGGATGGTGTCGGGGCGAATTTCGGTGAGATCGTGTTCTATGCTGCCGGAAGCAGTTCGCGTATGACCGCAGTCACACAGAACAGGCCCAGTGATGCGACCATAACCGCCATCGTGGATGCGATCGATGTGGAAGGTACCTATGTGTATCACAAGGATAGGGATTAGTCCGATGGGGCGTGGTGAGCACCCATCGGAGAAGATGTGAACGCCACCGAAGGAAGTTGAGCAAAGGAATAGGTATCTGAATTGCTACTGGCAAAAGTAAAAGGAACAGTCGTCAGTACGAAGAAGGCAGACTCCATTCGGGGCCCCAAGTATCTCCTCGTACAGGTCTGCGATCACCGGGAGAAGCTCCGGAAACAGTACGTGGTTGCCCTCGATCTCGTCGGTGCCGGCGTGGGTGAGGTGGTGATCATTGCACAGGGAAGCTCAGCCCGGCAGACGAAGATGACCTTCGAGAAGCCCATCGACGCCGTCGTCGCGGGTATCATTGATCTGATTGAGGAAAAGGGAACGATCACCTACAGAAAGTAAAGATGAACATAGCGGAGAGAGTGAAACAGTGCGGCGTTGTGGGTGCAGGCGGGGCCGGTTTTCCCACCCATGTCAAGCTGCAGGCCAGGGCCGACACCATAGTTGTCAACGGCGCTGAGTGCGAACCCCTTCTGGGAAGCGACAGGTATCTCATGGAGAGGGAGAGCGAGAAACTGATACGGGGCACCGGGTACATCATGCGCTCCTGTGGTGCGACGAGGGGCTACATTGCTCTCAAGAAGAAGTATGCGGAAGCGCTTCGAGGCCTGCACACAGCTCTCGGGGACCGTGATGACATGGAATTGTTTATCCTTGACGACGTTTATCCGGTGGGTGATGAGTTGGTGCTGGTACACGAGATTACGGGGCGTATCGTACCGGAGGGGGGCATTCCTCCGGACGTGGGGTGCATCGCCTGCAATGTGGAGACCGTGGTCAATGTCTGTGCTGCGGTGGAGGAGGGAAGGGCCGTGACGTCGCGGTATCTCACCTGCACGGGCGAGGTAAAAACCCCCTCGATCGTAAAGGCCCACATAGGTACGAGCCTTCGGGAGATCATCGAGCTCTGCGGCGGTCAAACCGTCGAGGATGCAGTCGTGGTTTTGGGCGGACCCATGATGGGCAGTATCGAGACCGATCTCGGCGCACCAGTGACCAAGACAACGAGCGCACTCATCGTGCTTTCCCCTGACCACCCGGTGGTTCAGCACAAGACCACACCCATGGAGTTCATCATCAGGCAGTGCAAGACAGTTTGCTGTCAATGCACCTACTGCACCGAGCTGTGCCCGCGTTACCTGCTTGGACATGACATCAAACCTCACATGATCATGCGGCAGATCGGATACGGCCTGGATGTTCCGGAAAGGGTCATTCAGAACGCACTGCTGTGCAGCGATTGCGGATTGTGCGCAGCCTACGCCTGTGTCATGGGGCTTTCACCCCATGTGGTAAACAGAAGGATCAGGGAGAAGTTCGCGGCTGCCGGATTCAAGCCGGAATTTTCGGGAAGCAGTCCTGTGGTGCATGAGATGAGAGGATACCGGCAGATCCCTACAGGGCGCATACAGGAGAGGCTTCGTTTGCAGCACTTTTATGAAAGAGGTCTCAGGAAGGAAGTACATACAGATCCCGGCCGTGTGGAGATTTTCCTCCGGCAGCATATCGGTGGAAGCGCACATCCCACGGTACAGCAGGGAGAAAGGGTTAAATCCGGCACCCTGATTGCGGAGATGGTTGAGGACGGGCTCGGTTCATCGATACACGCGAGTGTTGATGGGGTTGTGAGCCTCATCGACAGTGAGAGAATAATCATTGAGAAGAGGGATTGAGGTGCTATGGAGGTACCGGTTCTCGGCGCACTGGAGTTCAACAGCATTGCCGCCGGCATAGAGGCCATGGATTTCATGGTAAAGGAAGCGCCGATCAGCATCGTGGATGCAAAGACCATCTGTCCCGGAAAATTCCTCATCCTCATATCCGGGGATGTCGCCTCAGTGGACGCTTCACTCACCGCAGGAAAGATAGCAGGTGCGGGGTATCTCATAGATGAGCTGTTTCTCCCCCACCTTCACGAGTACATCATCCCCGCGATCGTGGGAGCTGCCCAGTGCGACATCTGGGATGCTGTCGGGGTTGTGGAATCATTTTCTTCAACAGCCAGCATTGTGGCAGGGGATATTGCGGCAAAGAGGGCCGAGGTGGTGATCTCTGAGATCAGGCTGGCTACCGGACTCGGCGGCAAGTCCTATGTCAAGATGGTGGGTAATATCTTTGAGGTCGAGGCGTCGATGCAGGCGGCCGTGGACTATATAAAGGGAAGGGGTCTGTTGTGCAAGGATATAATCCTGCCGCAGCCCCACCCCGATATAAAACCATTTTTTCTCTAGGATTATTATTCTGAAATGGAAGCGGTGAGAAGAACACTGATCGCGGGCAACTGGAAGATGAATCTCCTGAGGGAGGAGGCATACGTACTCATCGGCGGGATTCTGCAGGAATCCGCCCCCTACACCGGTGTGGATACACTGATCTGCCCTCCCTTTCTCTATCTGGAGATTGCCGTTCAGATAACGAAGAATGCACCTCTGTTCGTGGGTGCACAGAACCTTTTCTATGAGGAGAGCGGGCCCTTTACGGGTGAGATTTCTGCAGCCATGCTCAGAGAGGTCGGCTGCAGCCATGTCATTATCGGACATTCCGAGCGGCGGGCCTATTTCCGTGAGAGCAACAGGGAGCTTAACAGGAAGATCAGCGCATGTCTCGCGTGTGGGATGACTCCCATACTCTGTATCGGAGAGACCCTCGAGCAGAGAACCACTGGCGCCACCTTCGAGACATTGAACGAGCAGCTGACCTACGGGCTGCAGGGAATCGATGGCGCTTCGGTGTGCACCATGGTCATAGCCTATGAACCCGTGTGGGCAATCGGAACCGGTGTCAGTGCAGAGAGCTCACAGGCCGAGGAGGTGCACCGTTTTATACGGGATGTTATTGCAAAATTTACGGATGAGGAATCTGCTCAAGCCTTGCGCATCATATACGGCGGGAGCGTGAATTCGGCCAATGCGGGTGAACTGCTCTCCTGTGACAATGTGGACGGCGCTCTCGTCGGGGGAGCAAGCCTGAGCCTCGATTCATTTTGCGGGATAGTACGCACTGCAGATTCACTTAAGAAACAGTCGGCGGCCATGTCATAACAGGGACCGTGACTGAGAGGATAGTGTGATGGAGCTCACAGAACAGACTGTCAGGGCCATTGTCGAGCAGATTGTCCAAGAAGTGAGCCCGGGACTGGGAGACTCAACTTCTACCAGCATGGAGCAGCCAGGGGTGTTTGCAGAGATGAATGAGCTGATCGATGCAGCCCAAAAAGCCCAGGTCCAGCTCATGGAAATGAGTCTCGAGAAACGTCGGGAGATCATTCAGAGCATCAGAAGCATCATGCGGGAAAACATCGATACCCTGTGCAACATGGCGGTGGAGGAAACCACCTTCGGCAACAGGCGCGACAAGCACATCAAGAACATGCTCGCCATCGACAAGACTCCCGGAGTGGAGGACCTGGAGCCCTGCGCATGCACCGATGATTACGGTCTGACCCTCACCGAGCGGGCACCCTACGGGGTGATCGGTTCCATCACGCCCTGTACGAACCCCACTGAGACGATGATCTGCAACGGAATAGGCATGGTTGCTGCGGGCAACGCGGTGGTGTTCAATCCGCACCCCGCGGCAAAGAAGACTTCCAATTTCACCGTTTCGCTTTTCAATGAGGCAATTATCAGGGTGGGCGGACCGGCGAACTTGCTCGCAATGATCAGCGACCCGACAATTGAATCAGCACAGGCCATGATGAAGCATCCGAAGATCAATCTGCTCGTGGTAACAGGCGGGCCGGGCGTGGTGAAGGCTGCCATGGGAAGCGGTAAAAAGGTCATTGCAGCAGGACCGGGAAATCCTCCTGCCGTGGTAGATGAGACTGCGGACATCGGACAGGCTGCACGGGACCTTGTAAATGGTGCAGGCATGGACAACAATATCATCTGCATCTGTGAGAAGGAGATTCTGGCCGTCGATAAGATAACCGATGCACTGAAAGAGGCTATGAAGGCCTCCGGTGCCTTCGAGCTGAACAGAAATCAGATCGAAAAAGTGACCGACCTGGTGATCGATGATCCGGGCGGACCGGGTCATGAGGGCGCGGCAAATAAGAAATATGTGGGTAAGGACGCGGCGGTCATTGCACGGGAGATAGGGCTACAGGTGGCGGAGGACACGAAAATACTGCTCTGTGAAGTCGACGCCTCCCACCCACTCGTCTGGACCGAGCAGCTCATGCCGGTCATACCGATTGTCCGCATGGGGAGTGTTGACGATGCGATCGATTTCGCGGTGGAATGCGAGCATGGATTCAGACATACGGCGAGCATACATTCGAAGAACATCGACAAACTTTCCCATATGGCAAAGGCGATGAACTGTTCGGTATTCGTGAAGAACGGGCCCAACTACAGCGGGCTTGGATATCACGGTGCGGGATACACCTCCTACACCATTGCGAGCCCCACGGGTGAAGGAATGACCCGGGCGCGGACCTTTTCGAGGGAGAGACGCTGCTCTCTCATCGGACATTTCAGGATTGTGTAAGAGAGGTTAAAGGGTAAGGTATACGCTGCTGGCATGTGACTGGGTTCCCGGCTGTACAGGGGACAGGTGAGTTTTTGAGCGAGGCGAATATGAAACTTGGTAGAGTCATCGGCAACGTGGTCTGCACGCAGAAGGTCGATTCCTTCGAAGGGGTGAAGCTCCTCCTCGTGCAGCCCCTGGACGAGAAGCTGGAGAAGCAGGGCGATCCCCTGGTTGCCTGCGATACGGTGCAGGCAGGGCTTGGCGACACTGTCTTCTATGAGGGGGGAAGGGAAGCTGCCCTCGGCCTTGAAAACTGGTTCAACCCCTCCGACGCCACGATCATGGGCATCGTGGATGAGGTGGATCTGGAGAAGCGGACATGATTCTGGGGAAGATTGTCGGCACTGTGGTGTCGACAATGAAGCTGAAGATATACGAGGGCTACAAGATTCTCGTGGTGCAGCCCATACAGCCTGACGGAAGAAGCAAGGGGAGCACTTTCCTTGCCATCGACACGGTGCAGGCTGGACCAGGCGATACGGTCATTGTCATTGATGAGGGAAACTCGGCACGGCAGATCATAGACAATAAAACCGCACCGGTGCGAAGCGTCATAGCCGGTGTTGTGGATGAGGTCAACATCTAGGATCACAGGGATGTGAGCAGGCAGAACATGGTTAGAGGAGCAGGAGTATGGCAGAGCAGGATTCAGGAAACATTGTACGCAACGTGGTGACCAGCATGCACACGGCAGACGTCACCCCGCAGCCCGAAGAAGAAGATGTGAACCTCAGGGACAACGTGCGAAGGGTGGCGATCGGTGCAGACCATGGTGGCTATGAAGTAAAGGAAAAGATTAAAAGCTTTTTACAGACACTCGGATACCATGCAACCGATGTGGGAACTGACAGTAAAGAGAGCGTCGACTATCCTGACTTTGCGGAGAAGGTTGCCAGGAAGGTTGCAAGCGGTGACTGCGACCGGGGTATTATGATAGATGGAGCGGGTATCGGCTCTTCCATGGCCTGCAACAAGGTGAAGGGTATACGGGCGGCTCTCTGCTACAACGTAAAAACCGTCGTCAACAGCAGGGAGCACAACAACGCCAATGTCCTCACCCTTGGAGGACCGCTTCACAGTGATGAGGAGTTCTACGAAATGATAAAGATCTGGCTCGAGACCCGTTTTGCCGGTGGGAGACACTGGCGCAGGGTAAACAAGATCATGGCACTCGAGCGCGGGAGGTAGAAGATGGACCAGCAGCAACTGATCGATAAAATCACCATTGAGGTGATGAGGAAGCTCAATATCACGGAATGCACGCCTGTTTCTCCGGCAACTGAAGTAGTATGCCCGCCTGACTGTACGGGGTGTTACCTATGCGTGACCAACAATCCCTCTGGTGTGAAAACTATACTGAACGGAGGTGCGAGCAGGGTATCGAGCACCATCGGCGTGGTGAATGTTCCCGCCGACGTGTCGCAGTACATCGACCACACTCTGCTGAAACCTGATGCGACGCAGGACCAGTTCGAACAGCTCTGCGATGAGGCAGTGGAGTACAGTTTTTATTCTGTATGCGTCAACTCCTACTGGGTACCCTTCTGTGCGAAGAGACT
>JAGLSF010000058.1 GCA_023136305.1 Spirochaetota bacterium | reverse complement strand
GGAGTTCATTTCACGTCCACCGATTCGTCAGCGGCTGTAGGTTCCCATGAGCTCACCCTGGCCGAGAATATGACCCTCGATTTCCCTGAGGAGCTTCTTCTTCGTCAGCCCAGGGCCTGTCTTGAGTACCGTGTCGAGTGCATACACCTTGAAAAAGTAACGATGCGTACCGCCTGGAGGACAGGGCCCACCGTATCCATACCGTTTGAAATCGTTGACGCCCTGAACCGTTCCGTCACTCAAGCTTTCCTTCTTCGCAACATTCTCCGGTAGTGAAGTGGCTGTTGCCGGGATGTTGTACAACACCCAGTGTACCCAGGTGCCTACGGGTGCATCGGGGTCGTCAGCAATGAGCGCGTAGCTCTGCGTACCGCCTGGGCCTCCGGTCCAGGTCAGGGGCGGGGAAATATCCGCACCATCACAGGTATACTGTACCGGAATAACCCCGCCCTGCTGAAAGGCTGTGCTCGTCACCTTCAGTTCCATAGGCGTTTCCTCCTTTTGTCTGTTCTTTGCGAGAAGGGTTTGCGCAGAGAAAAGAATGACAATGCAGAACGTAATGAGAACTGCCCGTTTCACCATGTTTCTACCCTCCCCTTCGCTCTGGAATAACTTTAAAGGTCACACATGACTGCATCATCTGCTCCATTGTACCGCCTTCATCTTCCTTTTTCAACTCTCATGTGCATGGTGTAATTATATTCTTCAGTAAGAAGAGATTTTTGCAGAGGGATGGCTCGAAGGTAAAATGCAGCAGATACGCGTCAATGCCCGGTACGCCGCCCGTCGTACTCCTGAATCTTCTTTCGTACCGCAGGTTCAGCCTCAGTGTATATTTCCTGAATCTCGGGATCGAAAAAATTGAAGACCCGTTTCTCAAAGGGCTCATCGATACGTGCGATCAGCCTCCTGGTAAAATCTTCGATATCCTTACCATAGATATGGTAAGAATCAGCATGCCAGTTCAATCGCCCAAGCTCAACAACTTTATCTGCTCTGTCTGCGATACCGTGTGCAATGACCTCCCTGTTGAACTGTATGATGCCGAACATGTTCATGAAATTCGCTCCCCAGGCGTCATTGCTTCTGAATCGTACGTTGCAGTTGAGATACCAGGTTCCATCATCATCTTCCACGATACGGTAATGGAGTGATTGGAGGCAGGGAGGGTCATAGCAGGTGAGGTCAATATTCGGCATCCACGTGATCATCTGCGCCTGTCGCGTGAAGGGCTGCTGCGAGAGCTTTTCGATCACCGCATCGATCTGATTTATCCTGAATGGTCCTGCAGAATCCTGTACACCCTTCCCCTCCGGGAGCTCTTTCCATGTACCGTAGTCGTGGAGCCGCCAGTGATAGGTGTACTCCCATCGGGTATCCTCCGGATCGTTCATGCTCTTCATCCAGTGGTCCTTTGCCCCCTGAAGCTCCATCACATACTCACGGAGGTCTTCGATACCTCCTGGAAATGCCTTGTGTATCATCGGGTCTGACCAGGGCTCTTCGATGGTGATGTTCATTGTCGCATCGATACTCGGGGGATCCTCGTCTCTGTCATACTGTGTGCGCATGGGAAGACCCTTGTCATAGAGGTTTACAAGGGCCTTCTCATAGGCCCCGGCAAGGCTTGTGTCCGAGACATGCAAAACAGGAATATTCTTCATCGCCTTATCCACCTGACTTATGGAATTATGGGAGAATTATTTGGGGACATATCATTTTACCTGTTCACTTATCCAGCCGAGGTACTCCCTGCTCCCCTGAAGTATGGGGAGGGAAATAATCTCGGGCACTTCATAGGGGTGCATCGCACTGATAAGTTTTCGAACGGTTGTAAAATGACGCTTTTCCGTTTTTATGAAACACTGCCACTCCTCGTTTGTCTCGAGGGCACCCTCCCACCGGTAGGTACTCTCAACAGGCCCCACCACCTGCACACATGCTGCCGCCCGTTTCGACACCAAAGCCTGGGCAATGCGTGTTGCATCTTCCCTACGATCGACCGTCGTCACAACCTGAATGTATTTGGGCATCTTTCTCCCCGCATCACTTTGAAACGAGCTGATAGCAAGCAATGCTCTGAATGCTATCTCATTATACTCCTCTTCAGTGAAATGAGAAATGAAAAATAGGGGCCGTTTATGTGCTATGAGGAAGGTCCTGTCACAGCATGGCTGTCAGGCAGGCTTGCAGTGGAATAGCATCACATCTCCGAAATTGAAGAGCTTGGCGAGCCGGTCGACCGGTTTTTTAATATACACGGGCCGTTTACCGGCAGGGATTCCACCCCACGAGACCTGTTTCAGGACCTCAAAACCAGTTTTCCTCAACAGGCTCTTCATGGTCCTTTTTGAGAAGAGGTACACATGATCAGGGATCGCGGAGCGCCAGTTCTTCCCTGCAACCCGGGCCTGCATTCCCGAGACGTTCGGGGTGGTGAGCACCATGTATCCCTCAGGCTTGAGGATGCGCCTCACCTCCAGGAGAAGGCCAATCGGATCGGGCACATGCTCGATCAGATGGGAGAAGTGTACTGCATGGAAAAAGGAGTCAGGAAACGAGGCCTGTTCAAGGGTACCGACAAAGACATTAAGACTGAAATGTGTTATCGCGTATTCGGCAGATTCCCTGCAAATCTCCACACCATAACAATCCCAGCCTTTCCTCTTCATGTGATTGAGAAGCAGTCCCGTTGCACAGCCTATATCGAGGAATTTCTTTCTTTCCCCGTCATTGCAATAGAGCGAATCGAAGCGTATATCTTTCAATCCAAGCTGCATCAGGTTAAAGAAATTAACCTGATTGGTGATCTCATAGTCAAAATAATTTTCCCCGTACCGTTTCTTCAGATCATTGAAAACCGGCCGGGGATTCTGATAGATAAGACCACAGGTCGTGCATCGCTGATAGCCGAATCCATCGAGCTGAAGAAAGAGCTCGATTTCCACTGATCCGCACATATTGCATTTTATGCTTTCAAGTATTTCAGACATATCGACACCCGACCCCACATGCAAGGTAACAGAGGATCACAACCATTGATCAGTAATAATATCGGTTTAAAAGGAGGATCGTTCACCCCTTGACGAGCATGCCGTACCGCCAATGTGGGCCGGTTAAATTTTTATCAATAAGTGCCCTGACTTCATGGCCCATGGCACCGTATGCCCGATCAATGGATTCCCCATGCATCCTGAGCTCCACTATCGTTATGGGCAGCACCGCTTCAGGCGAGATGGCGATGGCCTCGTCTCCCACGGAGAGCGGGTTCTTCACAGATATGCGTATCTCACGATCCGCACACTCTCTGATAAAACCGAGAACCTGCTGCGATCGTTCAGCACCCCTATCATAGTTCTGCATGGGCTCAGAATCCGGGAACAGAAAGCCTTCAGTGAAACCATGACTGTCGGTCAGCCCGATGAGCCGAACAACTTCAGGATCGATACCGCTCGATCCATCAATGAATACATCATCGATGACTCGCCTGTAGGCTCGTGCAATCAGCGCAACATACAACAGGTTCTTTGTCCTTCCCTCGACTTTGTATCCATGTATGGGAAAGTTTTTTAATTCTGGAACTCTTCTCAACAGGCAGAGGTCTTTAGAGTTTAGTATATAGCTGCCCCGTGCATCCTCCTCGATTTCGAAACGCTCATCCTCCCTGGTCTCCTCCACAAGCGCATAACGCCATCTGCAGGTGCCGGCACATGCACCCCGGTTTGCATCGCGGCCTGTGAGGAAATTGGAGAGGAGGCAGCGGCCCGAATAGGACACGCACATAGCACCGTGTATGAAGATCTCGAGTTCAACACCTCCAGATTCCTGGCACATCCGCTCGAGTTCCTCATACCGCAGCTCCCGTGCCAGAATAACCCGCTCCACACCCTCTTCACGCCAGAAATGCAGGGCCTGGGAATTCGTTGTATTGGCCTGTGTACTGAGGTGAAGGGGGATGTTGATTTTGCGCTTCCTGATAATCCTGATAATGCCAGGGTCGGAGACGATGAGAGCATCAGGCTTGTACCCTTCCATGACATCAAGGAACCGGACAACACGATTCAGATCACCCTCATGAGCGAAGAGATTGCATGCAACGTAAAACCGTTTTCCCAGACTGTGGGCCTCATCGATTGCCTGTCCGAGGGAAAGCTCATCAAAGGAAATATATTTCGTGCGCAGAGAGAGACAGGGTAATCCGGCATATACAGCATCGGCACCGTAGGCAAGGGCATATGAAGCTTTTTCACGATTTCCTGCAGGGAGGATGAGCTCAGGTTTGATCATTAGTTGCAAGCTTAAGCTTGTCCAGGGGGGCTTTGCTCTTATCCGTTTTAGGTTTGGATGATGCAGCCCTGGGTTTGGGAGGTGAAGGCTTCTTTTTTACAGGAGTGCCTTTGCGTATACCGACTATATCCTCAATTTCCTTCCTGTCGAGCACCTCTTTCTGCAGAAGACGCTTGGCGAGCCTGTCGAGGGTAGCCTTGTGTTCGGTCAGAATCCTTTTTGCCTTATCAAATGCCTCATTCACGATACGCATAATCTCATCATCGATGAGCTGGGAAGTTTTCTCACTGTAGTCCTTGTGACGGGCGATCTCCTTACCGATGAATATCGGCTCCTCCTTCTGACCATATTGAAGTGGACCGAGCTTTTCACTCATACCCCATTCGCACACCATTCTTCTGGTCATAGCTGTCGCACGTTCAAAATCATTCTGTGCCCCTGTTGTAATACCCCCAGCACCGAACTGCATCTCCTCCGCGACTCTGCCGCCCATGAGCAGAGTCACCTGATCAACCACATAATCCTTGGTGAGGTTGTGCTTATCTGTTTCGGGAAGGCTTTGCGTAAGACCAAGAGAGAGGCCTCGCGGAATAATGGTCATCTTGTGTACAGGATCAGCGTTAGGCAGAAGCATACCCAGCAACGCATGCCCCGCCTCGTGATATGCGGTCACCTTCTTTTCATCCTCGGAGATGATGATGCTCTTTCGTTCGGGTCCCATGAGCACCTTGTCCTTTGCAAACTCGAACTCCTCCATACCCACCTTGCGCTTATCCTTGCGGGCCGCGAGCAGCGCCGCCTCGTTCACGAGGTTTGCAAGATCTGCCCCGGAAAATCCAGGCGTTCCCCGTGCAATGACCTTAAGGTTAACCGATTTGGCAACCGGTATTTTCTGCACGTGTACCTTGAGTATGCCTTCCCTTCCCTTGATATCGGGGATGTCGACGACGACCTGTCTATCGAATCTGCCCGGTCTGAGCAACGCGGGATCGAGTACATCCGGCCGGTTCGTGGCAGCAATCACGATAACGCCCTCGTTTTCTTCAAAGCCATCCAACTCAACGAGCAGCTGATTGAGCGTCTGTTCCCGCTCATCATGCCCGCCACCGTAGCCGGCACCCCTGACCCTTCCCACAGCGTCGAGCTCATCGATGAAGATGATACAGGGTGAGTGCTTTTTCCCCTGATCGAAAAGATCACGAACACGGCTCGCACCGACACCGACGAACATCTCGACAAAATCTGACCCGCTCATGCTGAAGAAGGGGACATCCGCTTCACCCGCAATAGCTCTGGCGAGAAGGGTCTTACCGGTTCCAGGCGGACCGATGAGCAAGAGCCCCTTGGGTATCTTCGCACCGAGTTTCGTGTACTTGCTCGTATCTCTGAGATAATCGATTATTTCTTTCAACTCCTCCTTCGCCTCGTCGACACCCGCAACATCGGCGAAGGTCACCGTCTTCGCAGAATCCGGCTGAAGCCTCGCCCGACTCTTACCGAAAGACAGGGCCTTGTTGCTCGTACCCTGAATCTGTCTGAGCATGATAAACCAGAAAACCCCCAGAATAAGCAGCCACGGAATAATTCCAACAAGGGCATTGAGAAATGGAAAGTTCTTCTTCATTTCGCCCTTGAAATTG
Source organism: Spirochaetota bacterium (assembly GCA_023136305.1). Taxonomy (GTDB): domain Bacteria; phylum Spirochaetota; class B62-G9; order B62-G9; family DRHN01; genus JAGLSF01. The sequence continues at coordinate 3,490 of JAGLSF010000058.1, read as the reverse complement.
ATGTTGTTGGCCAGAAGCATGGGAATGAGGTTGGGATCATCATAGGGAATAATGGTGTGGAAGGATATAAGAGGCGTGTCACTGCCCGAAATGTAGCCGTAAATATCCTTGTCAACAATCCTGATCTGCTGGACCTTGCCGTCTTCAATGAGCTGTACGAGCTGTGAATAGTCGACTTCCTCGTAGGTTTCTCTGGGCTTGTTGAACATGAACATCAGAAAAAGTGCTATGAGCCCAATGATCGCAATCAGTGCGAGCCTGTTTGATGGTCTGAAATTCTTGATGTCCTTTCTGTTTTTATCCAAGGGGTTCCTCTTCAGGGCTGGACAAACTCCCCAATATAGTCAAGCTCCCGATACCTCTCATTATAATCGAGCCCATATCCAATAACAAAATGGTCTCCAACCTCGAATCCGTGATATTCAATCGGTAGTTCAATCTCTCTCTTGCAACTTTTATCGAGAAGTGTACAGACATGGAGGCTCTTCGGCTTGTGGAGGCTCAGATATTTGAGTATGTAGTCGACCGTGTAGCCCGTGTCAACGATATCTTCAACCAGTAGAATGTGCTTTCCGCGCACATCCATTTTAAGGTCCTTGATGATGCGCACATCACCGGTACTCTCCGTTCCCTTATAGCTCGTTGTGGCAATAAAATCTACGCTAATGGGGGATGTGATATGTCTGCAAAGATCGGCGAGGAAGATAAAGGCTCCTTTCAGATTACAGATGAGTATGATTTCCTCATCACCGTAATGATCTGCAATACGTTTACCCAGCTCCTTCACTTTCTGCTGGATCTGATCCCTGGAAAAGATAACCTTTATTTTTTCCAATCTCTCAATTCACCCACGAGAACATTTACCGTACGATCGGTAATCATGTATTCTTCAGATACCCTGTTGTCCATGCCGTAAAACGAACAGAAGACTCCAATAACCTCGTTGTTATTTTCCAGAATGGGAACGCAACTCCTTGATGTACCATTGACCTTGTGGTCGATAAACAGATCCTTTATCTTCTTTCGCCCGACGTTTTTCAGAGTTATTCTATCACCTGTTCTTCTACCCCGTATGCAGATAGGTAGTTGGATCTTATCGTAATCTAAATAGATCTTGTCTCTTGCGAACTCTTTTTTTTCAAAGATCCCTTCGTTTTTCCGGATACTGAAAATCAGTTCTTTGCCGACCTCAGGAATATGCTGAACACTTCCGATTTCATGTACATGGTAAAGATACCCTGGCTCCCTGGTATCGACAACTCTTTTCTTGAACACGAGTGAATAATACTCTTTGAACACCGAAACGAAGTTGTTTTCATAGATTGTCTTGTTTCCCTGTACGTTTCCTGCAGAAATGAGATCGAGCACCTTGTAAGGCAGATACCCCTTTCTCATCTCATTTCCATTGTCAATAAGCTGTTCATACATGAGAATCACGATCCTTCTGCGGATGGCAGCATCGAGCTTTGCAAACCTGCTGTACTGGAGCCTGAACCCTGTGCTGTCTTGGTCTTCAAGAACAGTATCCATGGCGTTGCGGGTGAGCCGATCAATCAGCATATTCTCTTCACGCTGAACCATTGCAAAGATGCCAAAGTGTTCTCTGTACCTTCGATTGATCTTTTCGAGTAGCGGCAGAATTTCATAACGTATACTGTTTCTCGGAATGTTCAGGTCAAAGTTGGTGCGGTCAATTCGATAGTGAATGCCGCTGAACTGGAGATACTCCAGTATTCGGCCCTTGCTCAGTTCGAGCAGGGGATGAATCACAGAGCCGAACCGCGGATGTATCCCACTGACGCCGCCGGGTCCCGTGCCGGTTGCCAGACGATAGATGACCGTTTCGATATTGTCTTCCAGCGTATGGCCGGTTGCAATTTTGTTGAATCCCGAATTATGCATGGTATCGAAGAGGAACTGATACCGAATCCTGCGTGCCGCTTCCTCCGGCGATTCTCTCCTCTCCCGCAGTGCTCCTATCTGAAGCTTAGTACTGTAATAGGGTAACCCTATGCCAGCAGCCATATCCTCAACAAATTTCTGGTCAAGATCTGCATCAGAACCACGAATTCCATGGTTAACATGTGCGACTCCCAGGTCGAGCTTAAATTGATTTTGTAGTTCATGAAATATGTAAAGCAGAGCAGTGGAGTCGGGTCCGCCCGAGACGGCAAGGAGGATTTTATCCCCCGCCATAAGGAGCTGATTCTGAACACAGAAGTCCCTGACTTGTTCAAGAATTGAAGGACGGGATTCATTCATATTTCATACCTGGAGGAAGACTGACAGCGGCAAACATGACCGGGTTATCTATTGTTATACCTGTTCATCGCCTCGTCTATCGAGACTGTCATCATGACATAGATGGCCTCAACGACTTTTTCCGATTCAACATAGAAAGTTGTCAGCTCACTGGGAGTAAAATCCTCAAGGACGTAGTCGCACAATACCTTCTCGGAGAAAAACTCCGGTCTGCCGATGCCGACCCTTACCCGTGGAAAGTTTTCTGATTTAAGGGAATAGATGAGTGATTTAATGCCGTTATGTCCTCCAGAGCTGCCATTGCGCCTGATCCGCATCTTGCCAAAGGGAAGCTCCGTGTCATCTGCAACAACAACAATATCCGTCGTTCTTACCTTCAAAAAGGAGGCCAGATACAGTACGGCTTCTCCGCTGAGATTCATAAAGGTCTGGGGCTTCAGGACGACCACGTCCTCGCCATCTAGCTTTCCCCTGCCGAATACCGCTTTCTTCTTTTTGATACTCAGATCGATGGAATACTTCCTGGCAAACCGATCGATCACCATAAATCCTACATTGTGTCGATTATGTTGATACTTCGGGCCGGGATTTCCCAGCCCAACGATGAGCTTCAATGACTTCCCCCCAGATCGAATGGAAACTTACAGGTCGATCACATCTATTTCTTCTCCTGATCCGGTTCAGGAGCAGCTTCCTGATCTTCAGCTTCCTCGGCGGGCACTTCACCTTCGGCAGGAACAGCCTCTTCTTCCTCAACTGGTTCTTCGATCTTTGTCGGCATACCGATCGCTATAACCACCTGCTCTGGATTGGTGAGTATCTTGATCTTGTCCTCTACAGTAATATCCCTTGCATGAAGGGAATCTCCGATATCCATATGGGTAACGTCGATGACAACGGAGTTGGGAATATCCCTAGGCAGACACTCGATTTCAAGATCATGGAGAAAGGTTTCGAGAATTCCGCCCACTTTCACACCCTTCGAATTCCCAATGACATGGATCGGCACCTCCGTTTTGAGTGCCTTTCCCTTCTCGAACTCGAGGAAATCTATGTGAATGACATGTTTGGTCACAGGATCGAGCTGGAAGTCTTTAACGATAACTTCAGCCTTATCCTTGTTGTCTATATTGAGATTGATAATCGAATGCTCACCTATTTCCTCAAACATCTTCTCGAAATCTTTTGTCTTGACCGTTAGAATCTTGTTTCCCTTGATGCCGTACAA
>JAGLSF010000057.1 GCA_023136305.1 Spirochaetota bacterium | reverse complement strand
ACATCGGTGCAATGCCGGGCAAGATCGTACAGGCTCTGAAGATTGTGCGGACACGAAACCCCGTCATCATGCTCGATGAGATCGACAAGCTCGGCATGAGCTTTCAGGGCGACCCCTCTTCGGCTCTCCTCGAGGTGCTCGACCCCGAGCAAAACGTTTATTTCAGGGACCATTATCTGGACCTTCCCTTTGACCTCTCGCAGATCATGTTCATCACCACGGCCAATACACTTGACACCATCCCGGTCCCTCTGCTCGACCGCATGGAAGTCATACGTCTCTCGGGCTACATAGAAGAGGAGAAGATCGAGATCGGCAAGCGGTACATCATTCCTCGCTCCATCGAACGTCACGGCCTGAAAAAAAGTGATGTGAAGTTTCAGAAGGGCGCTCTTCAGGAGATTCTTCAGGGGTATGTGCGTGAAGCGGGTCTGCGTAACTTCGAAAAGGCTGTTGATAAGGTGTCCCGTAAAGTGGCACGCAAGTCTCTCGAGAAGGAGATCAGCTTTCCCCTTGTTCTCAAAAGGGAGAACATCCGCGATTATCTGGGTGAGCGCATCTTCATCGAGGAATTGTACCAGCGGATAACCCGGCCTGGTATTACCATCGGGCTTGCGTGGACACCCCTCGGCGGTGCAACCCTCACGGTGGAATCGAACCTTATCCCTGGCAAGGGCAGTTTAAAGCTTACCGGAAGCCTGGGTGATGTTATGGTTGAATCCGCCAACATCGCACTGTCCTGGGTGCGTTCGATCGGGACCAGCTATGGCGTGGACGAGAGTCTGTACGAGAAAAAATTCATTCACCTGCATGTGCCTGCAGGTGCCACACCCAAGGACGGACCTTCCGCCGGAATCACCATGGCATCGGCCATGCTTTCCCTTGTCACGGGCAAAAAAATCAAGAACAGGCTCGCCATGACCGGTGAACTGTCCCTTATCGGCAATGTGCTGCCCGTGGGAGGCATCAAGGAGAAGGTTATTGCCGCAAAGCGGGCGAAGATGAGAGAGATCATTATTCCCAAGGAGAACCAGAAGGACCTGAACGAGATCCCCGAACATATAAAGAAGGGTATTAGCTTCCACCTGGTGGAAAGGATGGATGACGTTCTGCAGTACGTCTTCGCTTAGGCATGGAATCATGGGGACATGTCACTTTTTTGTCTTTGGGCCCCTTTTTACTGCCATTTACTTTTTAAAAACCATTCAGTACATTACAGGGAAATTGAAAATATACCAGGGTGCCAACCAGACATGAACCCCTATGACGTGTTGAAGGAGCGAGGATTCATCTTCCAGGTTACCGATGAGCAGGCCATCGGGAAACTCTTTGATAAGAAGCGGGTGACAGCATACATAGGGTTTGATCCCACTGCGGATTCCCTGCATGCGGGAAGCCTCGTTCCCATCATGTCGCTGGCCCACCTGCAGAGAAATGGACACCGTCCCATAGGACTGGTTGGCGGTGGAACGGGCCTCGTGGGCGACCCATCGGGCAGGACTGAGACCCGAAAGCTTCTGAGCATCGATGAGTTGCATAGAAACGGAGAGGCCCTCAAGCGACAGCTCTCCCACTTCATCTCTTTTGACGAAGGCAAGGCGCTCCTCCTGAACAACGCCGACTGGCTTGTGAATCTAAACTACATCGAATTCCTCCGCGACGTTGGAAAGCATTTCTCCGTGAACAGGATGCTCTCGGCCGAGTCGGTCAAGCAGCGGCTCGAGCAGGGACTGACCTTCATCGAGTTCAACTACATGGTGCTGCAGGCATACGATTTCTACGTGCTCAACCGGGATTACGACTGTGATCTGCAGATGGGCGGACAAGACCAGTGGGGGAATATTGTTGCCGGCATCGATCTCACCAGAAGGCTCTCCGGAAAGGAGATCTTCGGTGTAACATTCCCGCTGATTACCAACTCAGCGGGTGAGAAGTTTGGAAAGTCCGTCAAGGGGGCTGTCTGGCTTGATGCGGAAAAAACCTCTCCCTATGACTATTACCAGTTTTTCCGGAACACCATGGACAGCGATGTGGGGCGTTATCTCGGCCTCTTCACCTTCCTCCCCATGAAAGAGGTGCATGGCCTTGTGTCTTTGAAGCCACCGCTCTTGAACCGCACAAAGGAGATACTCGCCTTTGAAGCCACAATGATCAATCATGGCGAGGAGGAGGCGCAAAAGGCCTTCCGCGCATCAACGGAGAAGTTCGGAGAGGCGGACCCGGGCCTCACGGTTGAGACTTCGTCATCCATTGCCAGGGCAGGCGGGGGGACTGCAGAATCTCCGTCCGCCTCAATAGGGCGCTCAAAGCTCGACAAGGGATTCACCGTTGTGGACGCTTTACTTGCTGCGGGTCTTGTTTCAAGCAAGAGTGAGGGCAGAAGGCTCATCCAACAGGGTGGCGCCTATGTTGAGGGAAGGCGTGTCAGTGACGAGAATGAGGCCCTTTCAGAAAGGGATTTCAAGGAAGGTGCCCTGGACCTGCGTGCCGGCAAGAAGCGGCACATGCGACTTATGCTCGAGTAGCTACCTAGAATTGTCTGCGGGACATGATGAGAGAGAGCGCTTCGGCACGCGTTTTCTCGTTCTCCTTGAAAACACCGCGTACCGCACTGGTAATGGTATATGAGCCCGGTTTCTTCACGCCGCGCATAATCATGCACAGATGTTCCGCCTCCATGACAACAATGACACCGTAGGGTTTCAATTTCTTCATAATGATGTTTGCAATGGAGGCAGTGAGCCGCTCCTGCACCTGCAGCCGTTGTGCCAGAACGTCCATAATCCGTGCGAGTTTGCTCAGGCCTGTAATTCTGTTGTCTTTCGGTATGTAGGCTATGTGTGCCTTGCCGTAGAAGGGAAGCATGTGGTGTTCACACATTGAATAGACGGGTATGTCCTTTACCAGGACTATCTCGTCATGCTGCTCTGAGAACAGGACCTGCAGCACTTCGTCCACATCGGCAAAGGCACCTGCAAAGATCTCCTCATACATCTTTGCCACGCGTTCGGGTGTGCGTGCAAGATCAGGCCTGTCAGGATCTGGGTCGATTTCTTTAATTATAGTCCTGATTGCCTCTTCTATCTTCTTCTTATCCATCTCCTTCTCCGTATGTATCCACGGGATAGGGAAGAATATACTGATTTTTGTCAAAAATCAACGTTTATTTCCGCTTGTTGCCCTGTTCTCACTTATGCACTGATATTGCAGCCAGCGTCTCATGAAATGGGTTCATTTCCCTATGCAGAAGTTATCAAAGATTTCGTTCATGATGTCACTCGACGTCACAACACCCGTTATCTCTCCCAGTGCGTCCAGGCTGCTCTTCACATCATAGGCGATGAGTTCGGGGTCGCTGTGATCGCGCACTGCATTGATTGCGTGGTCGAGCTCACGTCTAGCCTTCGATAAGATGGTGAAGTGGCGTGCGCTTGTGATCATGAGTGATCGGTCACCCTCCACAGTCCCTGTCACCACGCTCTCTACCATGCGCTGCTCCAGTTCCTTGAGGCCGGCGCCGGTCATGGCCGACAGGCTGATGTAGTCCCGGTCGATTTCCCCGAGTTCTTCGAGATGCGATGTTTCGATTTTTTGTGGAAGGTCCGACTTGTTGACGACCGTTATGTGGGGGAGGAGTGCGGCTCGTTCTGCGATCTGACGGTCCCTGTCATCGAGAGGCGCGCTTCCGTCGAGCACGAGCATGACGAGCTGGGCACGTTCCATGTGATCCCTGCTCCTGCGTACCCCCTCCCGCTCGATGCGGTCATCCGTCTCGGTGATGCCCGCCGTGTCGGCGAGAATGAAGGGAATACCGCCCAGGTTGAGCTGCTCCTCGATGATGTCACGGGTGGTTCCGGGGATTTCGGTTACGATCGCACGGTCGTACTTGAGAAAGGCGTTGAGTATGCTTGATTTTCCCACATTGGGCTTCCCCGAAATGACCGTGAGAACGCCGTCTCTCAGTATCCTCCCCGTATCGTAGCTCTTGAGCATCCTATCCAGATCAGGGCAGATACTGGCCAAGGTGTCACTCAAGTCATCGTAATCGATCGCGTCGACATCATCCTCATCGGGGAAATCGATGCTTGCTTCGAGTTGTATGAGGAGGCCCTTCAAACTTTCTGCCAACTGCTCAACTTTCTGTGAGATGTTCCCCTGCAGCTGCTGTACCGCATGCTCGAGTGCCCTCGATGTTTTGGCATGCACGATATCCAGTACGGCCTCCGCCTGCGCAAGGTCGATTCTTCCATTGATGAACGACCGCCTGGTGAATTCACCCGGTTCTGCCAGCCGTGCGCCTTCCATGAGTACAAGCCGCAGCACCTCCCCCACAGCCACAGCTCCGCCGTGGCAGTTGATCTCAACCACGTCCTCCCGGGTGTAGGTTGCGGGGGCTTTCATGACGGAGAGGAGCACCTCATCGATGATTACGTCATCCTTCCGTATGTAGCCGAGATGCATGGTAAAGGACTTCCTGTAAAGGTCCCTGCCGCTCCCGTGCCTGGGTTCAAAGAGAGTGCTGACTATGTCGATTGCCCGGTCACCGCTCAGACGTACGATGCCGATTCCCCCTTCGCCAGCCGGTGTCGACACTGCAGCAATGGTATCGTAGGGACTTTTCATACTCATTGATCTGTTTCCTCACTGTCTTCAATGAAAGGTACTAGTAAAAAGAAAGTGCGGGTAGGGTCGGACTGTTGATTGTTTTTCAGCTAGGGGGAAAGAGAGGCTACACACAATCCCTATGGAAAGTGTATTCACGCGCGTGGCCCCTTTTTGACGCCATGAATGGCGAAAATGAGTGATATGTGATAGTATCAGAGGAGGATATCTGTCACGAAACAAAAGAGGAGATTTTCATGAAAAGGGTAGTAATCAAGGAGCCGAAACATGTGATTGTTGAGGAAGTACCCAACCCGATAACTGGACCGGATGAAGCACTGCTCGATATTGCCTACGCGGGTATCTGCGGTTCAGATATGCACGCATTTCTGGGAAAGCATCCCTTCATACCGCTTCCGGCCACGCCCGGTCATGAGTTTTCCGGAACGGTTTCATCGGTGGGGGAGAATGTTCGCGGGTTGAAACCGGGGGACAGGGTTGTGTGCGAACCCAATCTCGTGTGCGGCCATTGTTTCAACTGCCGGACGGGCCGGTACAATATATGCGAGAATCTGCGCGTCATGGGCTGTCAGGGGGAAGGGGCCATGGCCCAGAAATTCATTGTACCGGCCGATAAGACAATCCTTATTCCCGACCGGCTTTCCCTCCGCGATGCAGTGCTCGTTGAACCACTCGCGGTTGGCGTCCACGCAGCACGAAGGGCTGGAGACCTGTTCGGGAAAAATGTGGTCATCCTGGGAGCTGGGACCATCGGCCTCATGGTGCTCGCCTGTGTCATGCAGGCTGGTGCAGTACATATCATCGTAACCGATTTAAGCGACCGGAGGCTCGGTCTGGCTGATAAAATGGGTGCATCACAGACACTGAATGCAGGCAGGAAGAATGCTGCCCAACAGATACATGCCGCACAGCCCTATGAAGGTATCGATGTCGTCTTCGAGTGTGTCGGCGTGGAGAAAAGCATCCGGGACGCCATGGCCATTGTTCGCAAGGGGGGCCGTATCGTTGTCTGCGGTGTGTTTGGCTCCGATACCACGGTCCGGATGGTCGATGTACAGGACCGCGAGCTCGAGCTCATCGGAACGATCATGTACATCAGAAGAGACATCACAGACGCTATTCGAATGCTCGCAGAAAATGTCCTTGATACAGGTATTTTTCTGGGGGATGAGTATCCGCTCGAGCGGGCACAGGAAGCCTTCGATGCCTCCTTCGATACGGGCCGTCATGTAAAGGTGGTGTTCAGGATTCAGTAAAACTAAAGGACAATGCAAACCAGATTCAGCTTTACACCACGCAGATATCTACAGTCGCTGAATCATGTCAGCCTTGATTTCGGAAACCGTTTTGGCGCCTGCCAGAAGCATGGTGTTGCGGAGTTCGTTTCGTATCTCATTGAGGTAGAAGGAGACACCATTGCTACCCGCTCCCGCACTGGATATGAACACTGGCCTTCCGATGAGCACAAGATGTGCTCCGAGGGCCAGAACCTTGAAAACGTCCTCACCGCTGCGTATGCCGCCGTCTGCAATGATCATGGCGCTGTTTCCCGCCTCTTTCCTGACCTCCTGCAGCATATGGTATCCTGAGGGAAGGTTCTCCAGCACCCGTCCTCCCCTGTTCGAAAGAATAAGACCCTTTATCCCTGCTTCAAGGGCGCGCAGTGCGTTGCCGGGAGAAAGTATTCCCTTCACCAACAGCGGTACGGGAGCGTTTTTTACGAGCTCAGGAAGCCAGCGGTCACCGATCGGTTTGTCCTTCACGTCAACGGAAAGCCCAACCACCTTTGCTCCCAGTTTGAAGGCCTGCTCGATATGTCTGTGTGCTGCGGTGAGGCCGGTGTAGGGATTGAAAAAGGGGATGCCGTAACCGTACACATCGCACAGAGGACCGAAGAGATAATCGAGGCTCTCCTCCTCCTCGCACTCTCTCTGGGCAATGCACCCGATGCTGCCCGATTTTTTTGCACCTGTGAGAACGATACGGTTGTACTCATCCTCACTGAAGATTGCGCGCAGATTTCTCTTCATGTTCGAGATGGGAGCCGGGATGACAGGCAGGTCCAGAGGAATACCGAACAGGTCGCTCCCCGTGTTGATGTTGTCCAGGTCACTGAACACATCGGAAAGGACGGCAATCTCCTGCAGCGTACGGAGGTTTTGTTTGAAGCCTCCCCCATTGCCGCATGATCCTATGCCGGGAAGCCATCCGGCACATTCAACACCGTCGCATACCCTGCACACTGAGCAGACACCGGAGAGTTTTGCTGCTGCTTCTTTTCTGATGAGGCCCTCGTTGAGCATGCCTTCTTTACCGAGCAGTATCTTTACCGCCTGAACACCCAGGTTGGCCCGTGAAAGCGCCTCCTCCCTCGTTTCGGCGACGGCTATGACGTTACCGCACTTCTCCACATTGCTCGTGGGGATGTGTACGGTTTCACCAACCGAGGTCGTTACAAAGACATTCCTGACACCTTCTATGGAAAGCGCCTCTTCAATTCCCTGAATGTCGCGTACCGTTCCGCTGCCGGGTATAATGGCCCGCTCAACGGCCACCCGGCTGTACTTTTCACCTATGTCCCCAGGCGGTTCACCGAGAGCGATGTGCAGTGCTGCCCGAATGAGGTTTACCCCGGTGGAGTAGGGATAGGTATAGGCGGACATAAACCCGCCGGACAGCCGTGACGCTATCTCACCTACCATTGCACCCTTTGCCGTCAGTTTGATGTCACCCTTGGCTGCACCGGTCTCTATGCCGAGGACCCCTATGCCGCGCTTGAAGACCTCAACACCATCCTGAACAAGGTCAGCGGGGAGGTTGGTGGGCATGATGTGACCGGTTTCCACGAAGTAGGGGGGGAATTCGATGATGCGGTCAGCAACACCGGTGATGTATATCTCTTCCTTCCACACGAGAGCGTCAATGCTGAGCTCAGGGCCGTCCATGAACCCCTCAGCAATGATCTCACCGCGGGGGGATGCGTTTTTCGCACGCTCATAGGCAAACCGGATGACTTCGGGCTTCTCAACTTTGATAACCCCACGGGCTCCCATGTTGTCTGCCGGTTTTATGACAAAGGGAAAGCCGAGCTGTTCGGATGCCTTGAGCACATCATTGTAGGTCCAGCATGCGTGAAATTCGGGCTCGGGGATGGACTGCTCCCGAAGACGGGTTCTCATTTTGATCTTGTTGGTCGTGGCCTCTGCAACATCAATGCGGTTTCCGGGAAGGTCGAGCGCATGCTGCACTGCCGCGACCGTCAGGGACGCGTCCGTCCCTACCGTGATCACACCGTGTATGGGCCGCCGCCCAACGAAGTCCTTTGCAACCCGCACCGTCCCGTCCACGTCTCGCGTGCTCATGACGATGGGGAAATCTGCAAGCTTCATGCCGTAGGCATCGGGGTTGTAGTCGGATACAACGGTGAGAAGGCCCATCTCCTTGGCGATCTTTATGGCAGGCGCCTGCAGAATACCGGCACCTATTATCATGATCGTTTTCTGCACCTTTCAGCCTCCATACTTCAGTATCGAAGCATCTCCGGGGTGCCATTAGCTGCTGTTCTGTCTGCTGCTGAAATCTGTCGTTTCCTCGAGTATCTGGTCGGTGACAAAGGCGGTCGCCTTGAGCAGCGCTACAATCTGACCGCTTCTGTTTGTCACCTCGATATGATAGCTCCCAAGGCTGCGGCCCCTGTGCTTTTCAATACAGGAAGCGGTGATCAACTCGCCGACGGGAACGGGACGCAGGAAGCTTATGCTCATATCGATGGCCAGGGCGAGGGAGCCGTGGCTGTTGCACGCAAGCGCGAATGCCACATCGGCAAGTGAGAATATGGCACCGCCGTGGCACACATTTGCCGAATTGACATGGCTCTCCTCCACGCTCATACGCACGACCGCGCTTCCAGGGCCGACCTCTTGGATTTTCATGCCAAAGAGTGCAATGAGCCTGTCATTTTCCCCGATGATTGCTCGGACCTTCTCCACCTGTTTCTGTGAAAAATCATTTTCCTCCTTCATGCAGCCCCTGCCCTGTCAGTTTGTTTTGCTTAGTAGTATACTCATTTCACGGCGTAAGTAAAAGGCTTGATTGTACTACTCAATTGGTATAGATTTGTAGCCAATTATCACGGGAGTGCTCCCTAAAGGGTCGGGTAAATGTATCTTTCATACAGGTGGCTCAGCGAGTTCGTCAGGATCGATGATATAGATCCGCACGAGATCGGACAAAGGCTCACTATGTGTACCTCTGAAATCGAGACCATCGAAGAGGTCGGCGGGAACCTGGACAAGGTCGTCATCGGTAAAATCCTTGAGGTAAAACCTCACCCTGATTCCGATCATCTCTTCCTCACAAAGACGGATGTGGGCGGGGAAACGCTCGATATTGTCAGCGGTGCGCCCAATACGGTGAAGGACAGTTTCGTGCCTGTTGCACTGGTCGGTGCAAAACTTCCAGGCGGTATGAAGGTGAAGAGGGCAAAGCTTCGGGGAGCGGATTCATACGGCGTGGTGTGCTCGGAGAGGGAGCTTGGTATAAGCGATGATCACTCCGGGCTGTGGGTACTCAATGAGGATGGTGTTGATTCAGACAGGCTGAAGCCCGGAACCCCGATAGAAGAGCTCTTCTCAACCCACGATTACATCATCGAGATTGACAACAAGAGCATCACCAACCGGCCAGACCTGTGGGGTCATTACGGCTTCGCACGGGAACTTGCCGCTATTTACGGACGTGAGCTTGCGCCGCTCATTCCTGAGGAAAAGCGCCGAAGGGTTTTAGGGGGCGGAAAGGGGCCCGAGATCGGCGTTGAGATCATCGATGGCGACCTCTGCCCGAGG
>JAGLSF010000056.1 GCA_023136305.1 Spirochaetota bacterium | reverse complement strand
GAATGCTCCGCCAACTGGCATCATCGTGCTCATTGCCCTTCTGCTTGGTGCCACCATCGGAAGTTTCAACGGATTCCTCATCACAAAGCTCGATCTCAACCCCATCATCACGACACTCGGCACCATGGCCATCACGAGGGGTATGGGCTATGTGCTCACCAAGAGCCGGTCCATACTCATTCTGGAAAACGTGGTCGGGTTCATTGGCAGGGGCACGATCGTAAAGATACCCTTTCCCCTTCTTCTGTTTATCATTGCCTATGTGGTGCTGACCATTGTCATGGGAAGGGCCAAGTTTGGGAGGAAGATATACTGCATCGGTGCGAATCAGGAGGCGGCAAAGCTCTCAGGCATCGATATTCAGAAAATAAAATTTCTTACCTACCTCATCAGCGGTATTGCAGCGTCAGTGAGCGGGCTGATTTTGACGGGTCAGAGTGCTGTGGGGATGCCGCAGCATGCAACGGGAGTGGAGCTCGATGTTATCACGGCTGTCCTGCTGGGCGGCACCTCTCTCGCAGGCGGGAAGGGTAGTGTACTGGGAACCCTGGCCGGGGTCCTCATACTGGGAGTGCTCTACAACGGGTTTACCATGATCGGATTCAGATACGTGCACATCCGCGTTTTTCAGGGGATCATTCTCATTCTCGTTGTGTCACTCTATGAGGTGCGGGAGAAGAAATCCTATTAACCAAAAAGGGAAGAGACATGTCTGATACCACGGTCACGATGGGAGGGGAAAAGAGAGTCGCCTTCAAGGAAAAGCTTGCCGAGATCTTTATCTACGGTAAAAGCATGGTGCCTGCGCTGCTCGTACTGCTCTTCATGCTTGTCGTGCTCTTCGGCGCTGCCACGCCCTACTTCTTCACCTATACGAATTTCAAGGCAATCATCAGCAATATCCCCATCATCGCCATCATGTCTGTGGGCATGGCCTTTGTCATACTTATCGGCGGTCTGGATATATCCGTGGGTTCAGTACTTGGCTTCACTGCGGTCAATGTGGCGCTCTTCCATCACATGGGCTTTCCGGCCTGGGCCATCGTACTCGTCTGTCTCGGTATCGGGGCCATATTCGGCTCATTCAACGGTGTCATCATTACCAAGGTGGGCGTCAATCCGGTCATCACCACGCTCGGCACCATGGCCCTCGCCCGGGGTATGGCATCGTGGTTTGCACTGGACATTGAGTCTCTGAAGCTCGGGAGGATATTCGACCAGAACTTCCTCCTCATTGCGCGCCGCTACTTTCCCCAGGAGGCACAGCTGATACCCATCACGCTGATCTATGTGATCGTGCTCTATGTGGTCATGTCGCTTGTGTTGAAGTACACGCGATACGGCAGGAGCGTATATGCGGTGGGGAGCAACGAGTACGCCGCACGACTGGCCGGTATCGACACCTCGCGGATCAAATTCTCCGCCTATGTCATGTCGGGTATTATGGCATCGCTTGCCGGCATGATTCTGGTTGCTCAGCTCAGCCTGGGCAGGGACGATGCGGGTCTCGGCTCTGAGCTCGAGGTCATTACCGCCGTGGTGCTCGGCGGTGTGAGTCTTGGCGGCGGAAAGGGCAATTTGCTCGGTGTCATCATCTCCGTGCTCATTCTCGGGGTCATTCGAAACGGCATGGTCCACCTGCAGGAGACCATCGGTCTTTCCTACTACTGGAGGGAAGTGGTGAAGGGTGCCATTCTCATCCTTGCCATCTCCATCGACGCTGCACGGCTCATGGCAGTGAAGAAACGGCAGGTCGTGCGGCAGTAGCCCGTTTGAGCCCGTATCGAGAGCAAAGTGGGACCTGTGCATAATAGGGTGAAACCCTCAACCGCAGAGAGAGAACATAGAAGGCTCACCAGCAGCAGCCCTGATATCCAATACGAGGAGTGTATGCCATGAAGCGATATGCCTCCATTTTCAGAATCAGGCCTGAATTGAAGGAGGAGTATAAGAAGGACCATGACGAGATCTGGCCGGACATGGCAGAAGCGATCCGGAACAGCGGCATTCAAAACTACTCCATCTTTTTCAGGAAGGACGGAACCCTCTTCGCCTATCTGGAAGCTGACGACCCGGCGGCCGCCTTTGCCTTCATCGGAAGGCAGGAGGTGAATGAACGGTGGCAAAAGGCAATGGACAGGTATTTTATAAAGGAGGATACCACGCTGCTGGGGCCTGAGATGGAGGAGCTGGAAGAGGTTTTCCATATCGATTGAAACCAAAACATGTTTGGTACGAGGAGCCGGCCATGAATGCACGGGAACGGTTTTTGGAGGTCATGCTCAACTTCAACAGGGATGTGTGTCCCCCGAAGTGGGAGTTCGGGTATTGGGGTGATACTATAAACCGCTGGTATGAAGAGGGACTCCAAAAGAAAAATCCGCCGTATATACCGGTAAGAATCAGCACACCCACAGCATCCCTCTACAATCCCTGCTGGCACTCCATCAGGGGGGAGCGGCTTCCCGCCGGTATTGCAGTGCTCGGCGGAGGACTGTACTGGCCGACGCAGGGGTTCCCCTTGGACAATGACGTCAGGGACAAGCTCGGTATGGACCTGGGACAGATCCTGGTAAACGTGAATCTGCTCTTCGAGCCCATGTTCGAGCTTGAAATTCTCAGGGAGGATGATGAGTATCTCACTTATGTGGACATCGATGGTGTGAAAAGGATGTTCCTGAAGGAGACGGGCGTCATACCACCCGGTATCGAGTGGGTCATCAGGGACTGGAAGACCTGGGAGAAGCTGAAAAGTGAGCGGCTTCGGCTCGACAATGTGGCCGCCCGCTTTCCGTCAAACTGGCAGGATCTGCTCAAGATCTACAGAAGCAGGGATTTCCCCCTGGTGCTGGGAGGATACCCGCACGGCTATTTCGGAACCCTGGCACAGCTCATGGGATACGAACATCTCTTCTACAACTACTTTGATGCCCCCGATCTCATTCACGATGTACAACACATTTTCACCGAGCTGTGGATTGCCGTGTACGAGGAAGTGCTTGCCCAGACCGATGTGGACATGGTGGTCATCTGGGAGGACATATCCGCCGGTTCCGGCTCCATGGTCTCACCTGCCATGATGCGGGAGTTCATGCTTCCCTACTATCAGCGGCTCACCTCCTTCCTGAAAGAGCACGGCGTCCGGATAATCTTCGTTGACACTGACGGGGACTGTTTTGATCTCATCCCCCTTTTCATCGAAGCTGGTGTGACCGGCATGTATCCCATTGAGGTGAGCTGCGGTATGGACCTGGTGAAGGTTCGGAGGACATTCCCGCGGCTGCAGCTCATGGGAGGAATACCCAAATCCGAGATACGTCACGGCCGGAAACGCATCGATGAGATTCTTCGGCCTGTCTGCGAGGTGCTTCAGTACGGCGGTTATGTGCCCTTCGGAGACCATCTCATCCCTCCGGAAATCGGCTGGGAGGAGTTCGTATACTATCGGTCAACATTGAATGATATGCTCGCCTCATACAGCGGAACAGGGGTGTAATGACTCATGTCAAACTAAACAGGATAAAGGAGTGATTCATGGAACATCTGCCCTATGAACTCGATTTCATGCACAAGTACAACCTCCACAAGTGGCTCGGCCTTCTCATCGAGGACGATGACATCAAATTCATCTCTCAGATGTACGGGGTCAAATTCAGGGAACTGAAGAAGGTGGATAAGCTGTTTTTACACAATATCGAGAAATTTGCCGGAGAGCTTGCGAACAAGGTACAGGTCAAACCCCTCGAGGCGCCCTATCGAATCGCTGCAATCGGGGATTCCATCTCCTCTGACCGACAGAGCTGGGTAAAGATACTCAATCATCTGTGGAAGGGAACACGTACGGTCATAGACTGCGCGATCTCAGGTGATACCACCAGCGACCTGATCGACCGCTTCTACGGCACCATTATGAATCAGGAGTTTCAGTGGGCCGTTGTTTTTATCGGTATCAACGACTGCCGGGAATTGGACGATGGAATCCATATGACTCAGATCAGTCTCGATGAATATAAGCGGAATATGCACTACATAATGGAGAGTCTTCTGAAAGAGGGTAAGAAGGTCATCAATGTAACCCTTCCATCGGTGGACAATGTACGCCTAAAGGGTCAGTTCCCCGATAATAACTGGAGCTATGACAGGGCGCGCATCGCTCAGACCAATGATTTTATCCGCAAGCTGTCGAAAAAATCAGATATCAAGCTTGCCGATCTGGCAAAGGGCATCGAGGCCTATGGTGAGGATGTACTGGAACAGGACGGACTGCACATGAACGGGCAGGGTCAGCTCATCCTGTGTAAACTCCTGATTATGCTTTTGCCCTGAACTCCAGCACTATGCTCATTTAAACCAAATTTATGATTCTTTTTGTTGACAGGTTGTAAACTCGACATTCGCCCTGATTATTCGGCGGTCCGGTTTGAAGCGGAGGCCATCTGCATTTCATTGCAGTTTAAAGAGTACCTTGTTGAAGTACTCCTTTCCCTCGACCATTCTGGCGAATACCGCAGGTCCCTCCTCCAGCGAAAGGGTATGGGAGATGAGCGGAGCGACCTGCAGCTCCCGGTCCAGGAACCGCAGAACGGTACTCCAGTCGTCCCTTCCCCGGGGTACCATCCTGGAGTTCCACGTCCCATACAGTTCGAGCTCTCTCCTCAGAATGGCGGAAACATGTTCAGGTGTGAGGGCCATGTCCCTGTTGAGAGTTCCGAGGAAGAGTGCCCGGGCGAAGTGGGCAGCCGACTCTATGGCCTGGCCGTAGGTGAGGGGAAGACCGCAGGCCTCCACAACCAGGTCAGCTCCCCTCCCGTCAGTCATGTCCAGCACCGCTTCGATCGGGTTCACGTCTGCCGCGTGAATGGTTTCAAAACCCATTTTTTCAGCAATACGGAGTTTCAGAGGATCGATGTCCACAATGATCACAAATCCGCAGCCGAGTATTTTAAGCCACTGTGCCGACATGTTCCCGATTGAACCGCCTCCAAAGATCACCGCACTCTCACCCCCGGACACTCGAAGTTTCCGTATCCCGTGCAGTGAGACAGCACAGGGCTCTGTCATTGCCGCATGGAGCAGGTTAATATGCTCCGGCACGGGGAAGAGGTTCTGTTCCGGCACCCACACGTACTCTGCGAAACCGCCGTTTCGACGCGAACCGAAATAGTCGTAATCGATGCACTGTGCGTAGTCTCCAGTCTGGCATGCACGGCAGGCCATACAGGGAATGAGGGGAAAGACCACCACGCCCTGTCCTGCATGGAAACTGCTTCCCTGAGGGACCTCCTCGATGGTCCCTGAAAATTCATGCCCCATAATAAGGGGATACTGGTAGGCACCATGTGCGAATGCACGGTGTATATCTGACCCGCATATCCCTGCGGCGAACACCCTTATCAGACAGGACCGCCCTTCAGGTTTCTCCGGATGGTCTATTTCATCGTACATGAGCTCAGTGTTGCTTCGGAGAATCAGGGCTTTCATGGCAGACCTCTCGTTGGCTTTCCCTCAGTGAATATTAACAAGTATACGTACAATCAACCTTGTCAACATTTACCTATTAATTTCTGGTGCAAACAAGGTAACAATAGAAAGCAATACAATCATATGCTAATCCTCTTAAATATTTCGCCGAAGGCGAAAAGCTTTAATAAAGTACGGCGCGGTGAGCGTTTGTAAAACTACCTGTTGTTTACGGCTAAAAAGCCGTGCCGTGGTTTTATCCACATGAATGTGTGCCATTAAATGTAAAAATATTCATATGTATATATACATTCTGGTACATAATACCATCTTTCTCCAGCATGTAATGCCTGTATTATCGAGTCAAAGACGAGATGATGCTTGTACTTTAATAGGTAAAACCATACTTCAGAAGCAGGGGATTGTATAAAGGAATAAGGAGGGGGGGTATAATTCCTCCACGTGTATGGAGGGGGCCTATTTAATTTGCATTTCACACCAATCATTATTAATGTATGTTCCATCGAGGGGGAGGAAAGAGGGCCTTTTCCTCTTGCGCCTATCCGTATGACAACGGATCTCACGTACATCCAATATTATATTAATGAAGCAAAGGGAATTCTATGGACTGGTTGGGATTGGAGGGCAAAGTAGCTATTGTTACGGGAGGTGCATCGGGCATCGGAAGGGCCTGCTGTGAAGGGTTTGCCGAGGTAGGCGCACATGTGGTTGTGGTCGATGTCAATGAAAAAAATGGGAATCAAACTGTAGAGGACCTGGGCAGGGGGTTTGGAGGAAAACATATATTTGTGAAGGTGGATGTGACGAGCCGCGAGAGCGTTGATGCCATGATCGGGGAGGTGCTCGACACCTACAGGGGCCTCGACATTCTCGTGAACAACGCTGGCATCAACATCCCGCGGCTGCTCGTTGACCCTGCCGGTAAGGAGGAGCTCAGTGAAGAGGTGTGGGACAGGGTGGTGAGCATCAATCAGAAGGGCGTGTTTCTGTGCGCCCAGGCTGCGGCCCGTGAGATGATCCGAAGCGGCAAAGGAGGCGCAATTATCAATATGGCCTCAGAGGCTGGTACGGAAGGCTCGGAAGGCCAGAGCGCATATGCGGGTACAAAGGCCGCTATCTATACGCTGACCAGAAGCTGGGCCAAGGAGCTGGGGAAGTACGGCATTCGTGTGACGGGTGTGGCACCCGGCATACTCGAGGCAACGGCGCTGCGTTCCGAGGAGTACGAGCGGGCCCTTGCCTATACACGGGGGATAACCGTTGCGAAGCTCAGGGCTGGCTACAAGAAGGTGTCCATACCCCTCGGACGCACGGGAAAACTCAGTGAGGTCGCCAATGTGGTCTGTTTTCTCGCGTCCCAGCGGTCGGGATATGTACACGGGACCACGATCAACGTTACCGGCGGAAAGTCAAGAGCATAGAGCCTGTTTGAGCATGCATACCAGTGGAGGTTAGAGGGTGAAAGCTGCAGTCATAAAGAAACCGGGAGTCATAGAGGTCGAGGAGGTTCCCACGCCTGAGCCGGCGGATGGCGAGGTGCTTCTGAAGATTGAGACCTGCGCCCTGTGCGGGACCGATCAGCGGGTTCTGAGCGGTGAAAAGCACGTGGATGTCCCGATCGTGGGACACGAGATCACGGCCCGGGTGCACAGTCTGGGAAAGAATGTCAGGGGAGTCAGGGAGGGAGAGCGCATCATTGTGCAGACAGTTATCGGCTGCGGCCGCTGCCAGATGTGCGCGGACCACAGGGAAAACCTCTGCGAGAACACATTCAAGGCCATCGGGTATCAGTTCAACGGCGGTTTTGCGGAGTACATGATCATGCCGAAATCGGGCGTCGATCAGGGATGCCTGATCCCCGTTCCAGAGGACCTGCCTGCTGAAGTGGGCACTCTCATCGAACCACTCTCCTGCTGCGTCAACGGGATGAACTACATCCCCATGGAGGATATGGAGCATGTGGTCGTGTTCGGCGGCGGAATCATCGGTGTGCTCAACAGCCTTGTGGCCAAGGCACGCGGCGTGCCAACGGTCACGATCATGGATGTATCCCAGGAGCGGCTGGACCTGCACAAAAAGCTTGGTTTACCAATCGACAATCTCGTGAACAGCTTGGGAGGCGATCCCGTGGAGTGGGTCATGGGCCACACGAACGGCCGGGGTGCCAACGCGGTCGTTGTTGCGGCATCGGTCAAGTTAATCGTTCCCATCGGCATGAAGGCTCTGCGCAGGGGGGGGCATATATCCATCTTTGCGGGAATGCCCAAGTCAGATCCTGCCCAGTCCATAGATCTCAACCTTATTCACTACAACGAACTCAACGTACATGGTGCTACGAGCTCTGCGTACAGGGAGTATCTCACGGCAAGGGATTTTCTCGTATCCGGTAAGATCGACGGCAAACAGCTCGTGACCCATCGTTTCCCGCTCGAGGATTTCAACAATGCGGTGAAGACGCAGGCAGACCCGTCAACAGGCGCTCTCAAGGTCGTGATAGAGCCGTGAGCGACAGGCCCATAAACCCAATCTGCATACTGCTTTTTTCGGTCCTTCCGGCCCTGAATCCCCATGATGCAGCCAGCACAGCGCAAGGAGAGTCAATGTGGACATGTGTAAGATAGCACCATCCATGATGTGCGCCGATTTCCTCGACCTGAAGCACGTGGTGAATACTTTTATTGAGGAGCAGATCGACTACCTGCACATGGACATCGTGGATGGGCACTACGCACCCAACTTCACCCTGGGAGTTGGATTCTGCAAAACCCTCTACGAGTACACTGACATACCCCTCGACATACATCTCATGATCGACAACCCCGACGAGCATATCGATACATTTTCTCCCTTTACCGGATCAGTGCTCTCCTTCCATCCGGAGATTAGTCCACAGCCCTATGCGACCCTTCAGCGCATAAAGGATTCGGGCATGCGTCCGGGGCTGGTACTGAAGCCGGACCTTCCCCTGGAATCGGTGAAGCCCTTCCTGCCGCAGGTGGAGCTGCTGAATGTCATGACCGTGCATCCGGGTTACGCCGGACAATCACTTGTTCCCGGAACCATAGAAAAACTTGCCGCAAGTGCCGCGTGGGTCGAACGTGCAGGTCTGAAGGTGGAGATCGAGGTCGACGGAAATGTGAGCTGGAAGCACGCTCCAGCAATGCGCGCTGCAGGTGCGGGGGTATTTGTGACAGGCACCTCCTCGATATTCTCCACGGAAGGCAGCCTGCGTGACAACATAGGGCGTTTTCGAAAAATCCTCTCCCACCCTGCCTGATAAGACAGGACCGCTGCGCCGGCAACTACCAAACAGCCGCACACCGCTGACAACCGGCCAGTACTGTACAGCCCCCAGTGCCGGAGCCACTTCCAGCCGTAGTATGTCCTTGATCGTGTATATTTGTTCAGCTGTTGTTCAGGGCCTCGGGGAAGAACATGGAGTCTGCGAATACCCGCTGAAAGTCTGTCATGACGGCAAGCTCAATATACTCGGTGTTTTGGGATATATCGCAGGCCTCCTGACGCAGCTCCTTGGCAAGCAGCACCATCTTTGCCCCGGCACCGGCAGCGTTGCCGATGAATTTGATCTTCTCCGTGGGGATGTCGGGCAGCAGGCCGATCAGCTTGGCCTGATGCCTGCGAATGTAGTTCCCAAAGGCTCCGGCCAGAAGTACTTCGGAGATGTCCTCGTCTTTGACACCGAGTGCCTTCTTGAGAAGTTCATACCCCGCGAAGATCGCTCCCTTGGCAAGCTGTGTTTCCCGCACGTCCTTCTGGGTGAGCAGGATGTCCTCTCCGGTTTTCGATTCATCGGCATGGGTGATAATGAAACAGGCCCCCCATTTATCATGCTCGATGACACGTTCACGCACGTAACCGGGTATGGAGTCGGGGAGCTCTTCGGGCTTCAGCAGCTTGCCGTTCGTATTGATGACTTCCGCTTTCCTGAGCTCTGCAACGGCATCGATGAGTCCGGTTCCGCACAGGCCGATTGCCTTTGCATTTCCTATGGTGTTGACCTCAACGGCACCATCACCGATGAGCACCTTTTCGATTGCGCCATCACTTGCCCGCATCCCGTAGGTAATACGTGCACCCTCGAATGCCGGGCCTGCAGCGGTGGAGCATGAGATGAGGCGGTCCCTGTTGCCCATGACGAGTTCGCCGTTGGTGCCGATGTCAAT